>CAYUEH010000004.1:0-10009 GCA_964442465.1 uncultured Laspinema sp.
TCTAGGGCGTCTGGCGGTTCAGGTTTGGCGTGCGGATTTTGCCTAACCTAATCTATCTTTTCCCCGCCTAACTTATCTCCCCCTAACTTAATCCACCTGCTTTAAATAAGGGGAAAAAGTGACCCACTGGACCGGGACCTTGGCCAATCTCTAAGGCAAATTGTAAGGCTTTCGTGACATAGTTCTTAGCATTTTTGACCGCTGTCAGAGCATCTTGACCTAATGCTAAATTGGCGGCGATCGCCGCTGACAACGTGCATCCAGTCCCATGCGTATTGCGAGTTTCTACCGTTACCGTTCTCAAGGTTTCTAGGCAGTCTCCATCAAACCAGACATCTACCCCGCGCAATTCTCCCGTCATGCCGCCTCCTTTGACCAAGACGCCAGAAACTCCACATTTATGGATTCTCTGAGCAGCAGCGCGCATATCATCTAAGGTATTAATTTGTAATCCGCTGAGAATTTGGGCCTCGTAGCGATTGGGGGTGACGATCGCCCCTAACGGCACCAACACATCCCGCAGCAATGTCACCGCTTCATCATCAATCAGTTGTGCGCCTGTCCGAGACACCATCACCGGATCCACGACTAAATTCTTGAGTTCCAGGGATTCAACTCGTTCCACTACTGCTGCAATAATCTCCTGATTGAGCAGCATTCCAGTTTTGACCGCCTGGACCTTCATATCCTGGACTACTGCATCAATTTGAGCGGCGATCGCCTCCACCGGCAACCCATCCACCCGAGTCACCCCCATCGTACTTTGAGCCGTAATGCAGGTGAGGGCGCTGGTGCCATGAACCCCATGAAACGCAAAGGTTTTCAAATCCGCTTGAATCCCGGCCCCTCCACCACTATCAGAACCGGCGATCGTCAAGGCGACGGGTACCACCGACAACGGGGAAATTGCTTGCATATCAGAAATCTTTCAGCCTTTTACCATTAACATTGCCAAAAAGAATCAACTGCTCACCCAGAAAGCCGGGTCAGCAGTGATGAATCCCAACTGATTCCTCCTGAGTGTTTATCGCGGAGGGCGACGCTTTTGCAGGAAATCGGGAATATCCAGTCCCGGTGGTTTACCTCGGGAAGGGTCTGAAGGCGGTGGCGGTGGTGGTGGTGGCGCTGCTTGGGGTTTGGGAATGAACCGTTGCGGTTGCGGTGCAACCCGGGCAACCTGAGTTCCCGGTTGGGGGGGTTCTGAGGAAAAGCCCGTTGCAATCACGGTAATCCGAATTTCCCCTTGGAGGCGTTCGTCAATCACCGCACCAAAAATAATATTGGCATTGGGATCAACCACTTCGTACACCGTTTCTGCTGCTGCATTCACCTCATGCAAGGTCAAATCGGTGCCGCCGGTAATATTCAAGACGACGCCCTTGGCCCCTTCAATCGAGGATTCGAGTAAAGGAGAAGAAATAGCACTGAGGGCCGCTTCTCGGGCCCGGGATTTACCCGAACCGACACCAATTCCCATTAACGCCGACCCAGCATCAGCCATCACCGCGCGCACGTCGGCAAAGTCCACATTCACTAGACCCGGAATCGTAATAATATCGGAAATCCCCTGCACCCCTTGGCGCAGGATATCATCAGCCACTCGAAAGGCTTCCTGTACAGGAGTTTGTTCGGAAATCACCGAGAGCAATTTATCGTTCGGGATGACAATTAAAGTATCTACCCGACTTTGGAGGGCGGCGATTCCTTCTTCCGCTTGGTTCGTGCGCCGACGGCCCTCGAACATAAACGGACGGGTAACAACCCCGACAGTCAGGGCCCCGACTTCCTTGGCAGCTTCGGCAACGATGGGGGCGGCCCCGGTGCCGGTCCCACCCCCCATACCTGCGGTAATGAAAACGAGGTCTGAATGTTCTAAGGCATGAGCAATCTCATCGCGAGACTCCTCTGCGGCTTTTTGACCGATGGCGGGATTGCCACCTGCGCCGAGACCTCGGGTCAGTTTTTGTCCGACTTGTAGGCGTTTGGTTGCGGTGGATTGGACTAGAGCTTGGGCATCGGTATTCACCGCCCAAAATTCTACTCCCGAGACTTCACTTGCAATCATGCGGTTGACAGCATTGCATCCACCGCCGCCTACGCCAATGACTTTAATTTTGGCTATGCTACTCGGCACAATATCGTTACTCCTGGTTTCTTCCCCGGGGAGCCGGTTATCGCGATTTTGACCCAATATTAACCCTGTGTTGTTAAAAGGATTGGAGTTGTCCACTGCCACGGGAAAACCTGTCGGTTCTTCAGAATGAGGGCTTTCATTTCCAACCCCTAGTTTACTATTAAGTGTCATTAGTATTGGGAACGGTAGAGATACAACTTCTGAAATCAGGGCAGATCAAAGTCAACTATAGGCTATGTTGCCCAAGATTACCAACTTTAACACTGATTAGTTTTGCCAATCTGTCAAGGGTAATCATACTGACCCCTGCGTGAACCCAAACTTGAACCCGACTGGTCATGGTTTGGAGTTGGGGTTGTTCTCATGAATTTAAGGGGTTGGGATCGTGGGTGAATGGGACTCCACCTTCCGTTGAAGGGAGGGGCGATCGGGATTGGTTAGGTCAATATAAGCAATTTGGGCTAAATCAATCTGGTTGGGTAAATCCCCCATCTGTCCCAACCGGGTGACTTGTTCCCCAAACCGAGGGCTGTAAGGGCCACAATGAACCAGTCCCAGTTCGGTTTTTAAAATCAAATTCGCCGGGTCCTGCCAATTGATTTCATAAATTTTGATGGGACTGCGACGAATGAATTGATAGACAGACTCCCAAGCGGAACGGTATTGCTCCAGGGGGCCGATGACCCGGAGTTGGGGCAGTTGAGCGGTGGGGTCTAGGGCGGTGTAGCTTTCCAAGGGCATCCACATTCCCCGTTCATCAAGCAAACCCACCGCTCCGATTCCGGGGGACCCTGCTGCCAGATTGGGGCTGAGTCCGGAAGGAGGTGGGGTGGGGACCCCTGGGGCGATATCAACCGTACTGGCAATTGCCACCGGATAGCGTTCCTGGACCGTCACCTTGAGTCCCGGGGGAAAAAGTTCCCGGGAAACGGTTGCTTTGGCGATCGTCCCGGCGGATTCCAAGTTTCGGGCGAGTTCTTGCGGTCGAACTTGCAGCATGGATTGGGGATACGAAAGTGGCAACAGGGAGCGAATCGCCCGATCGGAGAGAAATTCATTCCCGTCGATTTCGACTTGTTCGGGGGTGTCAATCACGAAAGCCGGTGAGGTGGTCGTCCATAATAAAAATCCGGCCAGGGAACTGACCGTTAACAGTTGCCAACCGGCGATGCCAACTTTCTGACGCCGCGATCGCCTCAGTTGACGACGGCGACGGGCTAATTCTGACTGAGAGACTGTTCCGATGGTATCCATCCTCACCGTTTAAGCTCACTGGGACACAACTACATACAGCCAAACTTTACCGCTGGTCAATCAATAACCTTGAGATCTGGCACTGAAAACCGGCACGATTCCCACCCCGTGAACTTCACTGGGGAATCGGTTGGTGATCAACTCTAGACTTCGTATTCCCCCTAGGACTCTAAAATTAGCAGGTTTCGGTATGGATAACGACGCTTGATCCGGTGTTTGTTCACTTATTTTAACCTCCCGATTCGGCTTTTTAATCGAGGCTATGCAAGCTTGGCTTTGTCCCATCCCCCACTCCCCTCCTCTGGTGGGATTCAATTCGGATTCAAAATCGGAAACTTGAGTCCCCCACTTCTTTCTAGGCTGTAGAAGTCGCCGGAGTAACCCATCACTTCTATTACAGATTAGGGTACAGAGTCGGGACAATTCATAGACTGCCCCCACCTATCAGGTTACATCGGGCTCGACAGCGTAAGTCCTCTGTTATAGGGGAGATTTTCTGGAATGCCACTTGCGGCGTCCTCAAGTTGGGACCCTTGTCGGGGTGTGATAGACTCCTAACTTCTCAACCTTTGCAGGCGATCGCCCGATTATCTAAGGCGACTCTTAAACAAAAGGGCCGCGATCCTGCAAAAATTCTCCAGTCCGGGGTATTGATCTCTCAATTATTAATCTGCTTTTCCCCTATCCTTTCACTCCTGAGTCGGTGGATGGTAAGTAAAGATCACCCGGGCAATCCTTGGTTAATCATCATAAGTAAGGTTAAGTCATGCAAATTGTTACGGAAGGACAACCTATACCAGAGAACTATCTGGAGAAGGGATCAGTTATTGGAGAGAGTTAATTAACATGAAACTAGATTTGCCGAGATTTTATAAAGCTTGTAATCCCAGTAAAGTCTTGGATATGGCGAATGATGAGGATCGAGAATACTATATTGATTTCTCTTCCGTTCGCGGCGGTAATATTATCCGAGAACTGGGGAGAACCATTAGTTTACTCTCCGGAGATGAACCCACCTGCCAGCTCTTTACTGGACATATTGGCTGTGGAAAATCCACGGAATTATTCCGATTGAAAAAAGACTTAGAAGCGGAAGGATACCACGTGGTCTATTTCGAGTCTTCTCATGATTTGGATATGGCTGACGTAGATATCACCGAAATTCTCTTGAGCATTGCCCGTCAAGTTTCCGAAAGTTTAGAGAAGATTAACCTCTGCGTCGAACCCAAACGGGGGTTCCGGGATTTACTGAAGGGGGCAGCGGACCTGTTGCAAACTCCTATAGAATTGAGCGGGGAAGCCTCCCTTCCCGGGATTGGAACGTTTAGTGCCAGCAGTGAGGGAGAACTGGGCTTTTCTTTGCCTGGGGGGATTGGTTCAATTACAGCAAAAGCTCGACATAGCCCCCGATTACGGCAACAGTTGCGCCAATATTTAGAACCCCGGACCAATAATATTTTGGAAGCAATTAATAGTGAATTGCTTTATCCCGCGACGGAGATTCTCAATCAGCGGGGTAAAAAAGGATTGGTGGCGATCGTGGATAATTTAGACCGGGTGGATAGTGTTAGAAAGCCATCAGGACGAACGCAACCGGAATATCTGTTTGTGGATCGCGGGGAGCAATTACGGAAGCTGAATTGTCATGTAGTTTATACGATTCCCTTGTCTTTAATTTTTTCCAATGACTTGGGCCGCTTGAGTTCTCGATTTGGGGTGAAACCGAAGGTGTTACCGATGGTTCCGGTCCGGGAACGGGATGGAAGTGTTTATACTGAGGGGATGAAGTTACTCAGAAACATGGTCCTCGCCCGGGCATTTCCCCACATTCCAGCATCGGAACGAGAAGAGATGATTACTTCGGTGTTTGATTGTTCGGAAACCTTAAATCGCTTGTGCAGCGTGAGTGGGGGTCATGTCCGGAATTTACTGGGACTGCTTTATAGCTGTTTGCAGTTACAAGACCCTCCGTTTTCCCGTCATTGTCTGGAAAATGTGATTAAAGAATATCGGGATGATTTGATTGCGGCGATTACGGATGAGGAGTGGGAGTTGTTATTTCAAGCGTTGGAACAGAAGCACGTCCAAGGGGATGAGGATTATCAACTGTTGTTGAGAAGTATGTTTCTGTTTGAGTATCGCGATCGCGATGGACGGTGGTATTGGATTAATCCCGCTTTAGCCGAAGCCCCTAAATTTAAGGAATGGATGTCAGAATATCCCGCCTAAATCCTGGTAGTCCCCCTTGATCTCGATCTTTTTTATCTTCACATGAACACTATGATGACTAAGCAAGAAGTCTCACCGGGTGATTGAAAAAAATCCCACCCATGCAGGCAAGGCGACTGGATTCTCCCACCGGGGGTTAGCAGATAGCTTGATGCCGATAAAATTTGGCAAATTTATCAAAAATTGAGCTAAAAATCCTCAGAACAAATCCTTCGCCCGTAAGTCAGTCATTTATCCCCCGTTCAATACAGATGGAACGATATTTCTCAAGAGAGGAGTGAATGTTTCACTCTCTCTCCCATCTGGAAACTGAATTAAAAGGCTGCATGAGAACCCGCCAATTTTCTTGCCCTTTGTTGAGCGATCTATTTGATCGGCTTGCCTGGTATCCCACCTAGAGGGAATCGATTTCTGATATATTTCTGGTATTTTTTTCGCCCGGGGGTTTCAGTCGAGTTTGGGAATTTGACAGAAGCCAAGAAAGGTTTATGATTAAGACCCGAGTCCTATTAAAACGGTGACTCATCCCCCGGAAAACGCCCACTCCAATCACCCTTCTTAGGATGGAAACGGAGCTAACGGGTAGTTCCGATGATAGAAGGTGTAGTGATTTTTTATCCGGAACCAAACTGATTGCGCGAATCTACCCCAGTTCGCTCATTGCTGTAGGGTCTATCCCCCCAAGGGGTTACTCCCTCCCCTCTTAAGCTAAATGATTTAGAGGGATTATATCATAGAAAGAGCAGACCGATCGCAACGGAATGATCATTAAAAACCAAAGTTAGGATTAAGTGATCTCTCCCTGGCATTCCTCCATGCCAAAATGGGGAGAATATTATCCAATCCGAGAAAATTCCCGGTCTGTTCGTCCCCGATCGCCTGTAGAGGAATCTAGGGAAGGAGGTGATCGGGAACCGCCCTAAATTCAGAAAAAAGAAAGGGTCTGTTATCGGTACAATAAGAACCGAATCCATGAAGGCCAAGTTACCCCGGATCAAATCAGGGGATCGGGGAAGGAGGGTTCCTACGTTAGGGTAAAAAGTAGATAACGAAGAGATGAGCAGTCCAACCCAAACCACTGAATCAGGGAATAAGAAAATAGGCACAAAATAGTTTGGGGTGGTCACTATGATATTGATTTGGCTTTTGAATAGAGCGCAACGACGAAAGTTATGACTGAGCTTGATCCACCCATTGAATGTTCTCTCTATAACGAGCGATCCTTACAGACGTTGGCCCGTGCGATCGCCCTGTCCGAAGGAAATTTTTCCTTAATTTTAGTCCGGTGCAACTATGAAACATTGCAGCAGCGTATGCTCCAGCGTCTCCAATCCCTCCGTCAAAACATAGTCGAGGAAGAGCGTTCTGTGCAATCTCTGGTTCTCCCCACAACAGTCAGCACCCTTTATGACACCGTGAAAGACTCCCTGGAGCAGACACAACCCTTGGCAGCAGTGATGATTTTTGGATTGGATAGCACCACAGGCTTAGAACAATTACTGATCTGTGCAAATCAAGTGCGGGATGAATTTCGCAACAGTTTTCCCTTTCCCCTGATTTGGTGGGTAACCGAAGAAGTGCTCACCTCCTTGATTCGGTTTGCACCGGACTTGAAAAGTTGGGCCGCCACCTCCATTAAATTTGAAATGGAAACCGATCGCTTACTGGAATTGCTACACCAAGAAGCCGGGAAACTGATTCCCCAACTCCTCGCTCAGGGAATCAATGCCAGTGGATATGAATGGTGCATTCCAACTCCCCTGGAAACCAACCGGCGCAAAGAACTGGAATCCGCAGTCAAAGACTTACACAGTCGCGGAATAATTTTGCCGCAAAACCTTGCCGCCAGTGTCCAGTTTGTCCTCGGTCGAGATGAATTTTGCCGCGATCGCCTGGACACAGCCGAAGCCCATTATCACGAAAGTTTGACCTTATGGCAGCATATCGGTTCAGGTTCACCCCTGAGCCACCCCAAACAGCCCTCCTTCAAAATCACACCCCTTGCGCCTTCTTCCCCAGAGCTCGAACGCCTGGGTCTATTGTGGTTTCATTTGGGACTATTGTATTGCCGCAAAGCCGAACTCTCCCAAGCTCAAAATCAGCAACATTTGATAGAAGCTGAATCCTACCTCGATCGCGCCTTGACCCTGTTTGAATCTGGAAAACGGTTAGATTTTGTCGCGCAATTGAGCCCCCTATACGGAGAAATCCTAGCCAGACTACAGCGCTGGGACCGCTTGCAAGCTCAGGTAGAAAAAACAGTCAGTCTCCATAAACAACACCCAGTGCAATTGGCCCGGGATTATGGATTTATGGCGGAAATTGCTCTGGCGCGCTCCGAGTGGGAACAGTCGAAAGAGTATGCCCAAAAAGCGATCGCCGCCTTAGCCTTGGCCCCCGTCCCCGACCGCCAAGAACAAGGATTGTATTTGTATTTATTAGCCCGGGCTACAGTCCCCGATTTCAGTCCCCTGGAAGACACGAAGGCCCCCAGTCAATTAAAAGATTCCGCCCCTTCCTGGTATCAACAGTCCCAATCGGCGATCTACATACTCAATTTAGCCCAACAAGTCACCAAACCCGAACGGGACCCTCAACTTTATATTTCCATCTTAAAACTACTGCGATCGCTCTATTTCGAGCATCGCGAATATGTCGAAGCCTTTCGCCTCAAACAAGAACAACGCTCCATTGAAACCCTCTATGGATTCCGCGCCTTTGTCGGGGCCGGATTGCTGCAACCTCAAACGAAAAATCATCCGCAACCCTTAAACCAGACCGTAATTAATGGACTGAATCCAAAGCATTCCGAATTTTTAGGACTTCCCCAAGAAATCGCAGCGGCAGGTCGCCAAAGCCATATTGAATCTCTGCTCGAACGCATGACTCGCGCCGATAAAAAACTCACCATTCTCTATGGCGACTCTGGAGTTGGCAAATCCTCCTTAGTGAATGCGGGATTCGTTCCCGCATTAGCCGGACGCGCCATCGGCGATCGCCTTGCATTGCCCGTAGTTCTAAGGTCCTATACCGATTGGATCGCCACCCTCTCCAAACGCCTGAATGAAACCATCAGCCAAACCCTGGGAATCCCCCTAGACTCTAATCCCGAGTGGACCGGACTCAATGAAAACCAAGAACCCAAAGAACCTCTACCCGGACAAAACTCCCCTGACCCTTCGATAGTTCACGGGGCTTTATCCATCCTGCGGTCTAACGTCAATCGCAATCTGTTGACCGTGATTGTTTTTGACCAATTTGAAGAATTTTTCTTTGTTCATAAAACCCAGGAAAGTCGGAAAGAATTCTATCGCTTTTTACAAATCTGCCTCGACATTCCTTATGTGAAAATTATCCTGTCCTTAAGAACAGATTTCTTACATTATTTATTAGACTGCGAACGATTATGCTATCTGGATGCGATTAATAACGATATTCTCAGCAAAGAAATCCGCTATCAACTCAGTGATTTTTCCGCCGCCCAGGCTAAAGAAGTGATTCAGCGCTTAACAGCACGGTCCCAATTTTACTTAGAGACTGAACTGATTGAGACATTAGTTCGGGATTTGGCCAATGAAACAGGTCAGGTGCGCCCGATAGAACTACAGCTTGTTGGCGCTCAACTGCAAGATGATGAAGAAAAAATCACGACTTTAGAACAGTATGAACAGCTTGGCGATCGCCCCAAAGAAATCCTAATTGCCCGATCGCTTGTCCAAGTAATTCGCGATTGTGGCCCGGATAATGAAAAACCCGCTTGGGAAGTCCTCTACCGCCTGACCCATCAAAACAATACCCGCCCCCTGCGCACCCAAGACGAATTAAAAGCAGACTCAGAAGTCACCCCAGCCCAACTCGACTTAATCTTAACCATTCTCGAAGGCGCAGGATTAGTCTTTATTCACCGGGAAGAATCCGGCGATCGCTATCAACTCGTCCATGACTATCTCGTTCACCCCGTCCGCCAAAAATACGAAAGCACCTTTGGTCCTGAAGCTCAATTAGTCAAAGCCGAAGAAGCCAAAAAAATGACCCAGGCGCAACTAGAAAAAAGCAACAAAACCCTCAAACATCAACGGGGTTTTCTAGGCTTCCTCGCCGGTTTACTCGCCTTTGCCAGTGTATTCGCCCTCGCCCAAAAAGAACAAGCCTCCATCGGCGTAGAAAACGCTCAAATTACCGCCATTAGTGCCTCCAGTGAAGCCCTCTACGTCTCCGATCGCGAATTTGATGCCTTAGTGGAAAGTTTAAGAGCCAGAAAAAAACTCTCCATCGCCAAAAACCCCGACTCCGAAACCAAACTGCGCGTCGCCGCCGCCTTACAACAAGCCGTCTATGGCGTCCGAGAACGCAACCGCCTCGAAGAACATGGCGCCGAAGTCTGGAGTGTCG
>CAYUEH010000004.1:10109-36391 GCA_964442465.1 uncultured Laspinema sp.
TTCTCCCCGGATAGTCAATTTGTCGCCACCGCAAGTCACGATCAAACCGTTAAATTATGGCGCGTATCCGATGGCAGTTTAATCAGAACATTCCAAGGTCATACAGACTCAGTGAATTGGGTCACCTTCAGTCCCGATGGTCAAATTCTCGCCTCGGCTTCTGATGACAAAACCGTTAAACTCTGGCGTCTCGACGGCACATTGCAGAAAACACTCAGAGTTCATACAGATTGGGTAACCGCCTTAGCATTTAGTCCCGATGGTCGTTTTATAGTTTCTGCCGGAGTGGACCATACCATTTCCATAACAAACCTGACCGAAAATAAAACGCAAACCTTCCAAGCTCATGATGATATCGTCTTTAGCCTAAGTTTTAGTCCCGATGGTCGCTGGTTTGCATCAGCAGGGGATGATAATGCCATTAAAATTTGGAAACTAGATGGAACCCCAATTAAAACCCTCAAAGGTCATAGTGGCCGGGTTACCAGCGTCAATTTTAGTCCCGATGGCATGACCTTAGCCTCAGCAAGTTGGGACAAAACCATTCGCCTGTGGACCCTGAAAGACACCTTCTTGAAAGTCTTAGCTGGAGAAGTCGGTCACAAAGGGAGAGTGTCGAGTATTAGTTTATCTCCCACAGGAAGACAGTTAGCATCCGCCAGTTGGGATAAAACCGTGAAAATTTGGAACTTGGAACCGGGTCAAACCACAGAAGCCGTAATGACATTACAAGCTCCTGATGGCCATAGCGATCGCGTATTTGGGGTGAGTTTTTCTCCCAATGGTCGAGCGATCGCCTCAGTTTCTCAAGATTGTACAGTCAAAATTTGGAACGCCACCAACGGCACCCTCCTCAAAACCTTAGTAGACCCGAACTTGACAGCAAATCCCTCAAAAAACTCCGATTGTCCAGAAGCTCCTAGTCATAGCGATCGCGTTTATTCAGTCAGCTTCTCCCCGGATAGTCAATTAATTGCCTCCGGTTCTCGGGATAAAACCGTTAAAATTTGGCGGATTGATGGCACCCTATTGAAAACCTTAGAAAGTCACACCGAACGGGTGAATAGTGTAGCGTTTTCCCCCGATGGTCATCTGATTGCCTCCGGTTCCGACGATAAAACAGTCAAACTCTGGAACAAAGAAGGTGAACTGCTGCAAACCATGGCCGGTCGCTATCCTCATCAGTCTTATGTGACCAGTGTCACCTTCTCTCCCGACGGTCAACGGATTGCCTCCGCCAGTTGGGATAACACAGTGAAAATTTGGCATCTGGATGGCACCTTGGAAAAAACCCTGCTGCAAGGGTATAGCGATAGCGTAGAAAGTGTGCGCTTCTCTCCTGATGGTCGGCTGTTGGTTTCCGCCAGTTGGGATGGCACCGTTAAACTGTGGAGTCTCAAAGATGGGACGTTGTTAAAAACCCTCCAAGGTCATACTTCCGGGGTTTTAGATGTAGAGTTTAGCCCCGATGGAGAAATTATCGCTTCGGCAGGTGATGATAATACGGTGATTTTGTGGAATCTGGATTTGGATGATTTGACTCGCCGCGCCTGTACTTGGCTCCATGACTATTTCAAGTATTCCAAAAATATCAGCCAAGGCGATCGGGCCCTTTGCGAGGAAGCGATTAAGGAACAACGCTTTCCTAAATCTAGCGTTACCTATTTCCAACGGTTGAGCCGGTCTCGATAAGGATGGGGGAGGGGTGAACCACTGATTAGGCTGATGTTCCCGGATTGGTGAGGATTATGATATGATTTTTTGAAGTAATCTGGTTATTTATTTTCGGTCTCTCAAGGTTTATGTCTGAATTACCCCCCCTCAATTTTGATACGATTTGGGATATTCTTAATGACAAGATTGATGATAGAATGGTTAATTGCTTGGTTTGGCATTTTTTAGGCTATCGCTATGATGAAATGAGCGAAACTTGGCATACGGATGGGGTGGCTCCTCTGTGGCGGGACGAGTATCCCGAACCTCCGGATTTTATTGCCAGCCGACCAGCTACGGTGAAATTGACTCGTTCTATTCCTAAAGAAAATAAGCAGTTACTCAAGAAAACGTTGGGGTTTTCCGGTTACAAGGTGGGTGAGTTGGTTCCTCGGTTGACCCGTCGCGCTACGATGGCAAATTGGTTATTAAGTTATTTACAATCTCAACCCTGATTTGGGCGCGGTCCAGTCTTTCTTGGGCGATTTTGGTTAACCCGTTAATTTAGGATTGAGGATGAGTAACGGGTAATTCATCCCTCAAGCCAGCCGGATTGAGGTTTGATAATTTTACCCTAAAAATTGCAAATTGTCAATCTGTTTAATTATAAAATTAAACCGGAGCTAAATCTGCCGGAATTTTGATTGACGGCATTGGGGGTATAGGGCTTAATATTAAAAGAAGGTCAAACTGTAAACAAATATTAAGATTATGAATGGCTCGGGGGTGGAGCCTTCTGTGATGCCACCCTGGTTGGATGAAACAATGAAAACTCCTATAGAGACTGCAATGCAATCAACATTTCCCAAAAGACTTCTAATATCTGTCGCTGCCTTTTTCGTCGCTGTATCAGTTTGGGCGATCGCCCCGATTTCTGCTCAAGCGTATGACAATCCCGAGTTACTGCCGGAGATCCAAACCCCGATTATTGACCTCGCGAACTCCCTGACGAGCATCCAGGAAGAGAACTTAGTCCAAGAGTTAGAGAATTTTGAAGCTGAAACGGGCTGGAAACTGAGGGTTCTAACCCAATACGATCGCACTCCGGGTCGTGCGGTCAAAGATTATTGGGACCTCAACGATAAGAGCGTCCTGCTGATTGCGGACCCTCGGGGGGGCAACCTTTTGGGATTCAATGTGGGGGATGAGCTCTACCCCTTACTCCCCAGAACCTTCTGGATAGAATTACAAACCCGGTACGGCAATCAATTTTTTGTCCGGGACAACGGAGAGGACCAGGCGATTCTCAACTCATTAAATACGGTGGAAAGTTGTCTGCGCCAAGGGGGATGCCTGGTGGTTCCCGGGTTGCCCAGGGAGCAATGGATCCTAACCCTGATTACTTCAACTTTGGGTGGCATCATCTTTGGATTTGCTGCACATCCGAGAAAAGATCGACAAGCATTTTCCTGGCAATGGGCCTTAATGTTTTCACCCCTTTGGGGAATTTTATTTATTGCCTTTGGTCTGGGACCCGTGATTTCGCGGACCAGTGATTTTTTACCCCTACTGCGGAATATCCTAGGGTTTCTACTCGGTGCCTTGGTGGCTTATTTAACGCCGATTTTAAATGGCTCATCAACGTCGGAAACCTAGGAATTCTTATGACAAGAAACCGGGTTTCTGGCGCTTTTTTGGTGGGAATTGCCACAGATTTTCTCAAGAAACCCGGTTTGTCTTCCCGATTCTGTATTCCCGGAGCCCAGTGGCAGTCGGCTGATTTGTGGATTAATTTACTGCCATTGTCTGGGTTCTTCCCAACCGGGCTGGTAGTGACGCAATAAGCTGGTATCCAGGGTGGGTCCCTCGGAGTCGATCGCAAAGGTAATGGTGGGATCGGGATGACCTGTCAGGGTTCGCAACAGATCGCCGGTGTCCACACTCCAGAGTTTAATGGTCTTTTCCAGACTGCCACTGGCGAGGGTTTTGCCATCGTGACTGAGGGTAACGCCGCGAACGATCCCCGAATGAGCGGCGATCGCCCGAATCAACCGCCCAGATTCCAAATTCCAAATTTTAATCGTCCCATCCTGAGAACCACTGACTAACAATTGACCGTTAGGACTAATCGCCAGAGAAATCGCCACATCGGTATCAATATTAAATGAGCGAATTAAGGCCCCGGTTTGCAGATTCCAGAGATTCAGTTTCTTATCAATGCCAGCGGTGGCAAGGATGGTCCCATCCGGACTGAGGGACATGGGACGAACGGTGCCAGAATGACCACTGAGGGTCTGCAACCGTTGCCCTTGGACGAGGTCCCAAATATCGATAGTGCCATCGTAGCCGCCACTGACCAAAATTTTGCTATTTTCACTAATGGCAATGGCACTGACTCCGCTGGTATGTCCAGCTAGGGTGCGAATAAAATCCCCGCGACCCCGTTGCCATAGATTCAATTTTTTTTCCGTACTGCCACTGGCGAGAGATTGTCCCGCCTGACCCCCAGCGATGGGATAAAAGGACCAGGAATGTCCACAGAGGGCTTGAGTAATTTCGCGATCGCGCAGTTTCCAGAGTTTAATCGTGCCATCGTAACTGCTGCTGGCAACTAGACCCCCATCGGCACTGATGGCAACGGGATAGACATAGTTCGAGGAGCCCGTGAGGATCCGTAACCATTCCGTAGAAACCGGGATAGAGCTCAGGGATTCCAGATAGAGATTCAGTCCACCCATATAAAAGAGGTCATCGAGGCAGAGGCGGGCGCGACCCTCGCTCAGGGCGATTAAATGGGTGGGTAAAAATCCAGCTAAAATCGGATGATATTCTGACTGGAACGGGGGAATCGGTTCAGGAATCAGGACAAAAATGATAGCCGCTTGGTGCTTAATTTGGGAGAGTTCCAGATCCCAGACTAAGGGGGAAGTGGAACTACAAAGGGCCTGAACAGAAAGGGCGATCGCGGGATTAGCTTTGAGGGTAAAATCCCCTGGACTTGGGGATTGTGATCGAGGATCGGGAGCAATGCGCGTGACCCGGTGATCTAAATAGGTGGCGAGAGCTTCGACTCCCAGGTGATGTTGAAGGCGATCGCGAAGCCGTTCCGAGAGAGGGGCCTGGTATTGAGCCGAGGACAGTCCCTGTTCACAGATCTGGTGAATTGCTCTGAGGCGTTCACCGGCGATCGTCACCTGTTCGCCATGCAAACCCGGAGACTGGCAATGCAGCAGTCCGGCCCTTTGATGATTGAGCCGTTTAATAAAATCCGCCTGTTGAAATTTGAGGGGGGTCGTCCAGTCCATTGGTTGCTGTTATCGTTCTTCCCAAGATTGTACATGGATTGTCTCAGTAGACCTGTGGCGACGGCCCAGGGGCGCTGCGATGGCTCCCCCGGTTCAAAGTGGCGATCGCCTCGGAAACAAAGCACCCTAGAAATATGAACCCACAATCACCCACAATAGATCGGTAACGGATAACTTTCTCCCTTAAATCCAATCTCAACTATAAAATCTGTACCAAAAACCGGGTTTATGACTTCAATCTTGGATCTTAACGGAGATGAGTGTCAAGAAACCCGATTTCGAGAAACGGTCTCAGGACTTACGCATAAACCCCTTATGCTGTAGGGTTGATTCGCGAATCAACCCTACATTTAGGGTTGGATATGAAATAAGGCGTAAGTCCTGGGTCTGTCCTAGAATCAAACACCGCAAATTTTCTGGGGAGTCCCTAATCTCAATATTCCTCATCCATCTCCTCTAGGGCGGGGGGTTCATTCTCTAGAGTGGGGAGATTCTCCAACAGGGTTTGGATTTCTAGGGGCGGGGGAGGCGTCAGGGGAGAAACAATTAAAGTCACCGCAAAATTAATGATCATGGCAATGGTCCCGATGCCTTCAGCGGAAATGCCAAACAACCACGGTTCCATCCCATAGAAATTCACAGCGATCATATCGTAGGCCGTGAAGGCCAAACCCGCAATCATCCCGGCAATGGCTCCTTCGCCATGGGTTCTGCCATCAAAGATGCCTAAAATAATCACCGGGAAAAAGCTGGCAGCGTCTCCCCCAAAGGCAAAAGCCACCACCTGGGCCACAAATCCCGGAGGATTGATCCCGAAGTATCCGGCAATGGCAATGGCAAATCCCACCATAATCCGTCCCCCCATCACCCCCTTGGCTTCTGAGGCCCTATAGCAATCATGAAGTCCCGTTGTGGAAGAGGTCGGCGGCCCCTTGGATGTTGGGGGCCGGTGAACATCCGAGGGGACATCGGGTGAGGTATAAATCCGGCCAGGACTGCTATAGGATTAATCAGGCCGTAATAAATATCATGGGCAACGGAACTCGAAATCACCAACAATAAACCCGATGCGGTAGACAAGGCAGCGGCTAATCCTCCACCAGCCACGAGGGCCACAACCCAGGGGACCAGATTCCCTACTTCTGGAGTGGACAAGACGATGATATCCCGGTCAATGTTAAAGCTTTGTTGGCCCGCCAATAAGCGTGACGGTTGTCATGGTTCATGATTTTTTATCAATCCGAGTTTTGTGATGTGAAGTTTACTCAGCATACAGTGGGATGCTTTGGCTACGCTAGAGGGAAAGATATTTTTCCCGGGAGAAAAAATACCGGAGGTTGAGCGATCGCCAGGTGAGTAAAAGTGTGAGATATTATGGCTACAGATACAGATACAGTTTTTTTATGGGGATCGCTGATCCCGAGTGAGGGTCAATTCGGGCGCTCTCCTCACTGGGAATCATTTTCGGCTGGGGTGCTACCCGGGCCGATTCTTGATCCCCAGGGTTAAATCACGATGGCGATTTCTGTTTTGAAGTTTTACATCAGGGTGTGGGTTGGCAACTTTTCCCGTCCTGTTCTCGTCCGGTAAAATTCCCCCGGGGGAGAGTATTTTTCTCGACTTTTTGTGGGTGAGTCCCCTTCTACTCTGCCCATTGAGGTAGAGCAGAAGGACTCGTTTGTTAACCCGCTATTCCTGTAAGGGGAGATTCGGTTCTTGTGATTTGTATCACACCTATGCTTAGAACTCAAACGCTATAACCCTTAGAGGACAGTCCTTTAAAAATTTCTTACGGAAGCCATCCCAAAGTTTATGAAGAAATATTGCAGTTGCTTGATTTAACTGTTAAAGTATGCTCAAGGGCGACTTAAGTCCATACTCGTATCTAGGAGGCCAGCCCACCATGTACAACAACCCAACGGATACAGTTCGGGACTAAGAATTAGGACCGAGGGGGAAATGGAACCGTGCTACCGCGTACCATTCAACATCAAAATGCGCGAGGGCGGATTGTCAATTTCAATCATACTTGTGGATTGTGTTTCCCAAGCAGTATTGGCATCTGAGGCGTTAAATCCATCACTCTAATTAGGTTTTCAAGTATTTTCAACTGACATTTTTTTCAAGGGGACCAGCAATTGTATAAGATCACAATTCTGGACCCCCTTGATTAAAATCGCTGCTGCTACTGACTGCATTTAACTTATCCTTCGTAATCGCCAAAACCGGTGACTCTGTGAAGTGCCAAAAATATCAACAAACTTGGCATGGAATGGGTAGAGGGATAAGACCTCAACTATGGAGGCTTCATTGATGAACATTCAAGACAAGACGGCACTAATTACTGGCGCGTCCCGTGGAATTGGGCGGGCGATCGCCCTGGAGTTGGCCCATCAAGGGATGAAACGGATCATGATCGTGGCCCGCGATCGCGACAAATTAGCGGAAGTGGAAGCCGAGATTGCCATCCTGGGGGTAGAAGTCGTGAGTCTCCCTTTAGATCTCACGCAACCTGTGGAAGTGGACATTGCGATCGCCAAAGCGTGGAAGCATCATGGTCCAATTCACCTCTTGGTCAATTGTGCGGGGGTCGCACATCAAACCCCATTTTTGCAATCGAAATTCCCGAAAATTCAGGAAGAACTTTCCCTAAATATTATGGGAATGTACGAGATCACTCGCATGGTTGCCAAACGCATGGCAGCAAGGCAGGAAGGTACAATCGTCAACGTTTCCAGCTTAATGGGCAAAGTGGCTGCACCCACGATGTCCACCTATTCGGCAACCAAATTCGCCATCCTCGGCTTCACCCAAGCCTTGCGGGGGGAACTCGCGGAACATAATATCAAAGTGGTCGCACTTCTGCCCACCTTGACCGATACGGACATGGCGAAAAACTTACAATTGTTTCGCTGGGTTGTGCCGATGACACCACAGCAGGTGGCAAAGGCACTGGTATCGGGACTGCATAGAGACTCCTCGGAGATCTTAGTGGGATGGCAAAGTCATTTAGCGGTGTTGTGCCAACGGATTGCACCCTGGCTCTTGGATAAAATGCTCGTGATGGCTTCTCCTTTATCTGGGAATCTGGTCAAGGGCAGTTATCGCCGGAATCAAGCCAGCGATCGCCTTCTTAGGGAAGCTGCTGCGGCATCCCGTTAAGGGGTTTTCAAAAAACTAGGTTGGCACTATTAGGGGCGATTGATGAATTGCCCCTACATCAATGTAGGATTTTAAGGTTTGGATGACCCTACACCGGTTTGGAAATCCCACCCTAAATGTAGGGGCGAGAAAGCGAATCGCCTCTACATTTGGCATAAATTCTTAAAATGCTTAAGTCCTGTTCGGTAAACAGGGGCTGACTTATTTTATCATAACCGCTTGAATCCGATGCATCTTGCCAAAGGCATCAAAGAGAGAATTTAGCCGACCCGTAGCAACGGAACCGCCCCCAAATTGCTCCATCTCTTGATTCTGTGGCTTGTTGCCCCGGGACCCCTGGAAATTTTATGTCCGTAAATTTATAAAAACTGAATTCATTGATACAATAATCCGACGACTCATGCTAGACTCATACCAATTGGAGAATAAATTCCACAGGTAACCGAGTTAAAAGCATCAGCCAAGGGTTTCGGCTGATCCGGGATCCAAATGCTCTCAGCTTGGGCAATTATTTTTTTGACGTTTCCAATATCTTCATTCCAGAAGAATTTAATTTTTTTGGAATGGTTGTAATGACTGCACATCATCTGTAAAATACAAACCCAATAAACATTATTCGTCTAGGGGCGAGGAGGTTGATCCCATGTTAAATGCACAACACAATTCCAAGGGAAACTTCATGGTTGTTGATCTGGCTGAGGGCGTTTTAGTCGGTTCTCTTATGCCTAAAGACAACCTCCCCGCACTGCGTTCAGGATTTGCCGGTTATCCGGCGAACCCCCGATGGAATGTGATCAAATATCGGGCATGGAAAATGGGACGGCAGTTGCGGCAGTCTCTGGATGAAGGGGATTTGGTGGTCCGTTCCACGGATTTCATGTTAGTTCCGGCCCAAGAGAGTTCGGCAACTCAGATTGGGAAAGTGAAGCAACAGAGCGATCGCTTTCTAACAACTCCAATGGTACTGGCTTAACCCAAATTCATGAATTCAGAATCTTCCCATAGTAAGGAGCGATCGCCTAAACAGCGATCGCTCCTTCTGATTTTATCCCAGCTTTTAACCCTGGGCCGTCATGCGATCGATTAAAGTTTGCTTCACCTGTTCCGCATTTTCATTCTCAACTTGACAAGTGCCTGCATTGGCATGACCCCCACCGCCATATTCCAACATCAATGCTCCAATATTCAGCTTTGAACTCCGATTTAAAATCGACTTACCCACGGCAAACACTGTATTTTGTTGCTTGAGTCCCCAGAGCACGTGCATGGAGATATTGCAATTGGGATAAAGCGCATAGATGGTAAACCGATTCCCCGCATAAATGGTCTCTTCATTCCGCAAATCCAGCACCACGAGACTGTTATAAACCTTGGCACAATCTTTAAGTTGCTGATTAAATTTATCTTGGTGTTCAAAGTATAGGTCAGACCGTTCTTTGACATCAGGAAGCTGCAAAATTTCCTCAATGCTATGATTTCTACAGTAATCAATTAACTCCATCATTAATTGATAGTTAGAAATACGGAAGTCTTTAAATCTCCCTAAGCCGGTGCGAGCATCCATCAGAAAGCTCAATAGCACCCATCCTTGGGGTTCTAAAATTTCAGACCGTTCAAATTGAGCCGAGTCTGACTTATCCACCGCTTCCATCATTTCCGTGGAGATGTTGGTAAATTTTTCCGGTCCGCCAAAGTAGTTATAGACCACCCGGGCCGCAGAGGGAGCCTTGGGGTCGATAATATAGTTATCTTTAGCCTCTGGATTGCGGAGGGTTTCGCTTTCGTGGTGATCGAAAACTAAATGCGCGGTTTTGACGTAGGGTAAATTGGTGGTAATATCGCGATCGCTGATTTCAATTTTGCCATCCTGCATATCTTTCGGATGCACGAATTTAATCTCATCGATCAGATTCAGTTCCTTTAACAGAACAGCACAGACCAACCCATCAAAATCACTACGGGTTACTAATCGGTACTTGTGGTCGTCCCTTGACATATTTCCCCCGGTTGAAGCAGTATCGGTTTATTTTCGCTATGTTTCTCTATTGAAACCGATCTGTTCTCTGCTGTCTAGGATGTGGGGACTCCAAAGGTTAGAAACCGGGTTTCTTTACGAAATCTTTGCCAATTGTCACAAATCTGGGTCAGAAACCCGGTTTCTTGTCCCCTGGATTGAGTCAGGGATTGTCTGAGGCGATCGCATCTTCATTGGGACCCATGCCACCTCGCCACAAGTTGACGATTCGGTCTAATCCCCCGGTGGCGAGGGTCAGTCCATCGGGATACCATGCGATCGCCTGGGCCCAATCTGACTCGGATGAAATCAACCCGACTGCCTCTCCTGTCTCCAGATTCCAGAAGCGAATTCCATCTTGCGATGCACTGGCAAACAGTTGACCATTCGGGTTAATTTTCAGCGACTTAATCCAACTCGGATGATCCACCAGGGTATAAACCAGTTCTCGGTTCACTAAATCCCAACATTTAATCGTAGCATCAAAACTACCGGAAATTAACCGATCGCCATCAGGGGTAAAATCTAAGGTAGTAATTCCGCGATCGTGTCGAAATGAAGTGGCCAGAGGATTGCCGACAATGGCGGTTCCTTCATCGGGAATCACCGGCCATAAAATAATATTCCCCTGATGAGTTCCGGCGGCAATCAGTTGTCCATCCCCACGAAAGGCTACGGAATAAATCGGTTGTAAATTTAATAAGACGCGGATCAGTTGGCGATCGCGCAAATCCCACAGCCGAATCCCATCTAAACCGCCACTGACTAAATTTCGGCCATCGGGGGAAATTGCCAAGGAAAGTACATTACTGGTATGTTCTAAAAATCGATGTAATAATTCACCTTCTTGAACATCCCAGACTTCGATCGCCCCGCCATCAGCAGAACTGACGAGGGTATTTCCATCGGGAGAAAAAGTCAGGGCCAGGACTCGATTTTGATAAGTTTTCCAGTGGCGAATCCGTTTTTCTTGTTGTAAATCCCAGATTTCAATTCGGGGATCATTTCTGCCTCCGCCCAGGGCAAGAAAGCGGCCATCGGGACTAAAGGCCAGGGATTGAACCGTAGCGGATTCGCCTTCGATGGCCAGCAATAATTCGGGATTGGTCCAAGTCGGGGCGATGGGGCGATCGCCTTGCCCTTGAAACCCTGAATTAGACCCTGTATCCCGGGATAGTGGGGATTCTACAGCAGGGTCAGGTATCTGGGGTTGAGGCGTTGCCAGAGTGCTCTCCCCCAGGGAAAACAGGGCAGTTCCCAGCAGCAAGGGGAGGGCAGGAAGATAGGCCAGTAATCCAGCAATTAAACCCTGGGTTAGGACCAGGTTTTTTAATCTGAATCTCTCCATTCAGTTCACCAATAATCGATTCAGAACTTATAACTTAACCGTATTAATTAAAACTACTCCCCAGTCATCGGAACAAAATTCAGACTAGAAATTAGTCTTCATGATGATGACAGTCTTGTTGAATATTGGGACAAATTGTATGAGCAATTTGGTCCTTGGGGGGATGTTCTTGCCAGCCTTGGAGAATACCTTGCAACTCCGAACGCAGAGTCTCTAAAGACCGAATTTGTTCATCAATCGCTGCCACTTTGGCCTCTAAATGATGTCGAACTTCTCCACAAGGCAACTCCCCGCGATCGTGAACCTGCAAAATCTCTTTGATTTCCGTCAGAGTTAATCCCAAAGATTGCGATCGCTTAATAAAGGCCAGTCGATTCAGAACCATAGAATCAAAGATTCGATAACCCGAATTTGCCCGTTCTACCGTGGGTTCCAACAGACCAATTTCTTCATAGTAGCGAATCGTCTTTACCGGCAATCCCGAACTTGCAGACACTTCGCCAATTTTTAGGGATTTTTCACCCACCAGAGTTTCCATCATCTTGCAGTTGATGTGAACAGGAACATGACCCCGGAACAGTTATTGCGGGGGATATTTTTTAGAAGTCATCAATAAGGGCAGGGGTTGACGAGAAGAAGCCGGGGGGAGATAATGTTCCGGCACTCGTTCCAAATCTAAAGGCTGACTGCGCTGAAGTTGCCACCATCGTAAAGCCAAGGCTACAGTTACCAGGACGATGCCAAAACTAAACAGAGAAACGCTTTGGTCAATTCCTCCGAGGGCGGCATCGACGGCACCGACAATCACGATAAAGCTAGTAATAGGTTCTTGACGGTAGGCTGACTTTAGAAATCTAATCAATCCAGGATTCATCATGGTTAGTGTTTTTTCTGCTCGGGTAATTTTTCTGTATGGTTAAGATTTAAAGTTGACCCCCAAGTTTAGGGTGACGGCAATACCCCTTCCCCTGCTCATTGTAACGTTTCGATGCCTTGATTGTACTGTACCGTTTGGGAGGTTTAGCTGACGATGGGCGATCGCCTGTAAAAGCAATCCGTGGGTGGAACTGCCAGTCCAATCGGGTCACCCTACAGATGGTTTCTGCCCCAGGCGATCGCATTCCGGAGTTCTTTCAATTCCCCTGGGAGGTTTTTAAACCTAGCCCGGTCAAGCTGTATTCATCTGTCGGAGTAAATGCTTGCGCCCTTGGGGCGCAAGCATTTACTCCAACCAGAAATAACGATTTTTCGTCATCAAATTTACCGCTTGTAGGGGCGCTTCTCGAAGCGCCCCTACAAGAAATAACGATTTTTCGTCATCAAATTTACCCCCTTGACAGGGCTAGGTTTTTAAACCCCACCGGATTCCCCGGGTGCAAGTCCAGGGGACGGGTGGGAATTGCCCACCCGTCCCTGGAAGGAAATGACCTAATTGAGGCCCAACCAGGACAGCAGTCCTTGTCCCGAGAGGTATTCGATCAGCAGAGTCAGGGCAAAACCAATCATCGCCGCCCGACCATTCAAGCGTTCAGCATACTTATTGAAGCCAAATTTGGGGTCTTCCAGCTTCGGGGTAACCGTAGGTCCGTTAGGTTGGGGTTCTGTCATGGTGAGTCGGTTAATTTACAATTCTTAACGTTTTATCATCTTCTATTGTAGGGACGGGGACTCATTCGTCAACAACAATCCTTCTAAAATTTCCTAAATGAAGGTATCACAACAGAACCACAAGAGGTGATTCATGGAAATCGGCGTCCCAAAAGAAACAAAAGACCGGGAATATCGGGTGGGGTTGAGTCCGAGTAGCGTCAGAGTGCTCACGGAACATGGACATTCCGTCTTTATCGAAACCCATGCTGGGGTCGGTTCAGGATTCAGCGATCAAGAGTATCTGCACAGTGGGGGGAAAATTGTCCCCACTGCCAAAGATGCCTGGAGTCGGGAATTGGTGGTGAAGGTGAAAGAACCCTTACCGTCAGAATATGGGTATTTGCACAAACAGCAACTGCTGTTTACCTACCTCCATTTAGCCGCCGATCGCGAATTAACCGAGACCCTGATGGAATCCGGCGTCTGTGCGATCGCTTATGAAACCGTCGAACTTCCGGATAAACGACTCCCCCTGCTCACCCCCATGAGCATTATCGCCGGTCGTCTCTCCGTGCAGTTTGGCGCGAGATACCTGGAACGGCAACAAGGGGGTCGAGGAGTCCTGTTGGGAGGCGTTCCTGGGGTCAAACCGGGCCATGTGGTCATTTTAGGGGGAGGGATCGTCGGTACAGAAGCGGCCCGGATGGCCGTCGGTATGGGGGCGCGGGTGCAAATTTTAGATGTCAACGTCGATCGCCTCGCCTATCTGGAAACCTTGTTTGGGTCCCGGGTCGAACTGCTGTATAGTGAGTCCTTACAAATCGAGGCAGCGGTTCCCAATGCCGACTTACTCATTGGTGCCGTCCTCATTCCCGGACGCCGTGCCCCGATTTTAGTCCCGCGTCAGTTAGTGGAAACCATGCGTCCCGGGTCAGTGATTATTGATGTTGCAGTGGATCAAGGTGGTTGTGTGGAAACCATGCGTCCCACTTCCCATACAAATCCTACTTATATTGAAGCCGGAGTTGTGCATTATGGCGTACCTAATATGCCCGGGGCCGTCCCTTGGACCGCAACCCAAGCCCTTAATAATAGTACCTTACCTTATGTGGTGAAATTAGCCAATCATGGGAGCAAAGCCTTAGACTTTGATGCCGCTTTATCTAAGGGACTGAATGTGAAAAACCATCAACTCTTGCATTTAGATGTTCAGCGGGATTTCCCCGATTTAGTCCCTTAAAAATCCTCAATAGGACTGACGCCAATATTAGACCCCTAATGTAGAGGCGATTCGCGAATCGCCTCTACATTATTTAGGGAAATTTTAAAATTTGCAGAAGTCTTCATCCGAAAAAGCTGGAGGATTTTTAGCGAGTCCTCTAGCAAAGAGGGGGAGAGGGTAAAAATTTGGTAGAAAGTATGAAAATTTTTCTCGAAACTGAGCGTTTAATCCTGCGGTATTTTACCGCAAATGATGGCAGTCTTCTTTTAGAATTAGACAGTGACCTGGCGGTAATGCGCTACATTAATGGCGGAATTCCCAGTAATTTAGCCGACATTGAAACAAGGTTAGCCCAAATTTTAGACTATTATGAAAATTACCAAAACTTTGGGTTCTGGGCGACTCATGAGAAAGCTACTGGAGAGTTTATTGGTTGGTTTCACTTTTACCCTGCCATCACCAGTAGTTTTGGGGTAGCAGCAAATCTCGTCCGAGAGGGGGAGATTGCTTTAGGATATCGATTGCGGCAGTCAAGTTGGGGGAAAGGATATGGCACCGAAGGGGGGCGATCGCTTCGAGATAGAGGGTTTAATGAGTGGGGAGTAGAGAGAATCATCGCTTGGGCATTACAAGCCAATCAAGCCTCTATTCGAGTCATGGAAAAACTTGGGTTAAAATTTGAATGTAATTATCACTTAACGCCTGAGCAGTTACCCGCCTTAAAACAACCCGAGGAACGGCTGATTCTCAAGTATGGGAGCGATCGGATTCAATTTTTACCGAGAAAATAACCAAGAGTCACATAAATTTAATCAATCATTAATTGAGGTTGGAAAGTTTACCCTTTGAATTTTCTTGACACCCATGAAATCATATCGACCCAGTAATAAAGTTTCCTTTTTGGGTTTTCAATGGCTCATCGGGGCCTCCTTATTGGGAGGACTAACCATTGGAGGCATCACGTTTTTACTCTCTCTGTTCATTTATTTCTTCTTTATATTTCCGGTGGCAATGGGAACTATAGGTGGAAAAGTGATGACTCATGCCATCCACAAAGGCAAGGTGAGAAATCCCCTCCTGTCCAGTCTATTTGCTGGAGTGAGCGGCTTGGTGATTTATAGCTCTTTATTTTGGGGAGCTTACTGGCGATTCCAGCAAAGATTTCCCCAATTTCTATCTCCCCTAGAACAGGAAATTTTTCACAGTTCGGGTAAAAGTATTGATGAATATTTGCAAGGAAAAACTGGAAGAACTGGGTTTTTAGGATATGTTAAATATAGCGCTCAAAAAGCCGTGGTGATTCGAGAGGCAGTCCAAGGTGATTTTGCCTTCAACGAAACGTTGACTTGGCTGTATTGGCTGGTGGAGTTGAGTATTATTGAGGGAATCATCATCACTCTCTCCTATTCTGCCGCCAAAGAACCGTTTTGTGAAGCCTGCGATGTATGGTATGGTCAATCTGAACGAGTCGGGAATGTTAAGGGTCGATTTTATCGGCATTTTTTGACCTTAATTCAGGATGAAAACTATTTCAAAGCAGCAGAACTGGTGAAGGCAAACACCCACCTTTACAGTCCCAGTATAGAAGTAGAATTTCAGCGTTGTCCTTGTTGTCAAACCAGCGATGTGGTCATGAAATTGAGCCGAGTTGGGTTAAATGCTCAGGGGGGATTGACCTTCAAACCGATTCAAGTCGGCACGATCACTCAGCGCCAAGCTCAACAGTTTATAGAATGGTCCCATCCTCAAGCATTGGAAAAATTAGAAGATTCGGCGGCAGTTTTCCCTCATGAAGCGGCTATTTTATTAGCAGAAAAACGAAAGACCGTTAAAGACAGCAACGAGTTTTTATCCCACGGATTGCAAGACAGTCAAATCCAAGAGATTGTGGAACAACTGGTACAGTATCGGGCGATTAAAACCGCCTATTTTTTGCAGAAAAAGGTGCAAACTTTGCCAGAAAAGCGTTTTTATATTTTAGGAGTCGTTCGTCGTCGCCCTTGGGGGTATGAGTCAGACATCGCGGATGTCCAGATAGTCCATCAACTGCATGGTGAGATGGAATTACCTGATTCAACCTTGATTGTGGCCCTGAATAAAGATAAAAAACTCGAAAACAAGATGCAGCAAATACCGGGGGCGATCATTTATCAATCCTAGCCCTTTAGGGCGGATTTTACCTGGGCTGAGAACGGGATAAAAACACCTTAATCACGGTTTCCGTTGGAGGGATGGCGCAGGGGAAGGGTAATTTCAAAGGTCGTGCTAACTCCTGGTTCTGAATGACAAATTAGAGTGCCGTGATGCTTTTGGACAATCATCTCATAACTGATATAAAGCCCTAATCCGGTTCCTTGTCCTACGGGTTTAGTCGTGAAAAAGGGGTCAAAAATTTGATTTTTAACTGCCGGAGGAATACCGCCGCCATTATCGGTAATGGTAATCTGAATTTGCTCGCCTTCTAGTTGCCGCGTCTGGATGTGAATCCTGCCGGAATGAGCCGGTGTATTAGCTTCGATCGCATCCATAGCATTGCTGAGAAGGTTCATAAACACTTGATTGAGTTCCCCCGCCAAACATTCAACTGGAGGGAGTGGACTGTAGTCTTTAATCACTTCAATTTGGGGAGGGAGAGACTCAGAAGCCTGGATGCGATGTTGTAGAATCAGCAGGGTACTTTCTAATCCTTCGTGAATATCGACGGATTTCAACTGAGCTTGATCTAGTCGGGAAAAGTTCCGGAGACTTAAGACAATCCGCTGGATGCGATCGGCCCCGGATTTCATAGAATTCAGGAGTTTAAATAAATCTTTTTTAACAAAGGGTAAATCAATCTGAGTTTCCAGTTCTACAATCTCAGGGTCGGGGTTTTGATATTTGTCCTGATAGAGGGACAATAAGTCCAAGATATCTTGAAAGTAATCGGTAGCGGGAGAGAGATTGCTATAAATAAAACTGACTGGATTATTGATTTCATGGGCAATTCCTGCGACTAACTGCCCCAAACTAATCATTTTTTCATTGTGAATTAATTGACCTTGAGTTTGCTTGACTTGAC
This sequence comes from uncultured Laspinema sp., assembly GCA_964442465.1. GTDB lineage: Bacteria > Cyanobacteriota > Cyanobacteriia > Cyanobacteriales > Laspinemataceae > Laspinema. The sequence continues at coordinate 27,462 of CAYUEH010000004.1, forward strand.
GTAAGGCATTGGCAAGAGACTCCGCTTTTTCTATTAAATGAACTTCTTGGCGCATGAGTTGTTCGTTGGCTTGGGAGAGTTGCTGGGTGCGTTCGATGACCCTAGATTCTAGTTCGGCTTTGGCTTGTTTTAAGCCGTCTAAAGCGTTGCGACGTTCTTCGAGGACGGCAATGAGAACCAGAGTGGTGACTGAGATGACGCCAATAAAAGATTCTAAGAAGAGGAGAGAGGCGTTGAGATTATCTTGGACGAAGGAACTGCGATTGAGAATGGTTCCGGCGATCGCCATTAATCCCGTCAAGGCGATCGCGAAGGTGGTCCAGCGTTCCGAAAACCGAAATGCCGCCCAACCCAACAAGGGAATCATTAAATATTCTACGGGATATCCGTACCAAAAGGCTAAAATCACGACTCCATCAAAGAGTAAAAACCAGCTAAAAGTTTCCAGACGTAGGGACCCCAATTCTTGACCCACAATTTTTATCAAGTGAGAGAAAATTTGAGTCTCCTTTCTCTGTTGCCAACTCTGGCTTAAAAAGTGATGCCAAGTCAACAAAACCGGGGTAAAAATCAGCACACCAGCGACATTAGACACCCACCAAGTCACCCAGGACTGTGCAAAATTCGCCCACTCTACCCATTGGGCCAGACAAAGGGCCAAAATGCCCACGGTGGCACTGATAATTTGAGCGGCGATCGCCCCACAACCGACAAAAATAAACACCTCATTGACACGATGAAACGGATAGCGGGTGTGAGTTAATCGTCCAATTAAACCCGCCCCCCATAGCGGAGTCAGGGTATTTCCGACGGCAGTGACTGCCGCAATGGCCAGACTAACCGGGGTGGGATCCAACAACAGTGAAATGCCAAAGGAACCCAAAGTAATCCCGGGCCAAATCCCGTTTCCCCAGATCAGAACTGCCCCCAAACCCACTCCTGCGGGAATCCACACCGCTGTGACCCCCCCGGGGAGAATGGCTAACTTGAGTCCAAGGATGCCTAAAGCACAGTAAAAAAGGGCGATCGCACCGATTAATAGGACGTTTTGCCGGAACTGAACCTCGTCTAGTCTTCTCTTCATTTGACACTCCGTAGGGGAACTCTCATCATCAAAGACTCATTACTTAACGCCTAGCTTATCGGCCATTCCTGAAATCGCCAATTCTGAATGGGCCTGAATTGCCCCTAGTTTTATGGCCTATTTTTTGAGTCTATTTCAAGGGTGACATTTTCATAAACTTCATCCAAAGATAGGGGTAAATTTAAACTTTGCAGAGTAAATGTTGCTTTTGTGGGAGTATAAGTTTGAAAAAGCCATCCCCCTTCCTCAGTCTTCCGGAAAACTTCCACTCGTTGATGTTTGGTATTGACCCAAACATACTCTTCCAGGCTGCTTATGGTTTGGTAATCGTTTAATTTGTCCCCTCAGTCAAAAGATTCGGTACTGGGAGAAAGCCCTTCAGCAATCAATTTAGGAAAGCATTTATAGGTAAAAATTTTTCGGCTTTTGGAATCCCAAATTACCCTTAACTCGGGATAATAGAAGCCGTTCCGTTGTTCGAGATAATCTTTAACATCAGCCAAATACAAACGGGAGTCTGTCCCTCGGAGGTGGCTCCGGATGAGGGCAAACAAATTTCCTGCGATCGGGTTGTGTGTGGCTGTCTGTCGTCCCTGCCATTGCCAGGACTTGACCCGCGATATATTCATGTTTAATGGGGCTGTTAATTTCACGTTCTAGGTATTGTTTTGGGCTGATCAAATCAGCCGATTCAGAAAGAGCTATCATGTTTAGGGTTCCTCAAAATCACGTTATTGTCGAAGCGGATTCGGAACGAGTCCCGCTAAAACTGGCAATATAGCAACCCTAAATCATTTATGCCCTCACTTCTAGCCCCTCTCCCCCTTTGCGCCGCCAACGAGAAAGGGGTGAGGGCATTCCACAACTGATAGAGGACTGCTATAGTCCAATCCGCAGCTTACGGGCTATCTGGATCATAACAGGGGATTGGCGGTAATCAAACTAGGGATTCATCAAACTGATCTGTCCTGTTTCTGAGGGGATAAGTGATCGCAAATCCCAGGTTTGGTTCTATGGGTGCCATTACCCGGGGTCATTCAGGATTGATCCGGGGTTTTTCTGCCGATCGGCTAATTAGACCCCCTCGGGTTTTATGCAGGATGGGATTGGGGGACTTCTGGTTAGTCCCGAGCTTTTTGTTATCCTCGATTATAACTTCCTTAAAACAGCCGATGGAATTAAAATTAAAATGGGTAATAGTTTTCTCGCGAAAATTCGGGTCTAACCCATGGGGTGCGATCGGCTAATTTCCCTGCCGATCAAAATGTTAAGTTTTGGTAATTTTCGGCTAACTTAGGGTGAATTAGTCTGTATTCGCTTATATGATTAGAGGTGGGCCACTTAAGTCTGGCTTTTTCCCGTAAACTCATAAACCTCAAGCAAAACTGACTCCGTTCACCCGGGGTTTAAGTTAAACCTAGCACGTCCAAATGATGGAAAACCCTGATTCTGTAGCAATTGTAGCAATAAAATCTGGGGAGTTGTCCTTTGGCAATGGTGTTCCTTGGAATATCAAGAAGGTGTTGATTGCCCGTTAGACTCCCTGGCGAAATCAGTCAAATATCTTATTCTAGGGCAAGCCCTAATTTTTTGTCCCATAACCACGGATTGTTCCATCCATGAATTTATCTTTATCAACCCTATAGCGACCCTAAATCATTGATGACATCTGTCTTCTCCCTTCTCCCAAAGGGGGAGAGGGGTTGGGGGTGAGGGCCTATTCCACAACGGCACCTCATGACTGCTATAGCCCTGTCAAGGTGTATTTGTCATGACGAAAAATCGTTGTTTCATGTAGGGGTTTGGGGACCCAACCCCTACATGACCTGATGTAGGAGTTGGGCCCCCAAACCCGCTGAAAGGCGATCGCATCGCAGCCCCCACAAATACACCTTGACAAGGCTAGTCCAAGGAAACGAAACCCCTACATCAGGGGGGAGGGTTTGGAAACCAAACCCTTACCAGAAACAACGATTTTTCATCATTAAATTTACCACCTTGACAGGGCTACCCTATAAACCCCCACCAATCCCGACAATTTAAGATTATGAAAATGGCCACTAATTTACCCGGTTATCAAATCATTGAAACCTTGTACAACGGTACTAGAACTTTAGTCTATCGAGGGATTCGGACCAGCGATCAATATCCTGTTGTCATCAAAATATTACAAGATGAACAACCCAATTTTAATGAAGTTGTTCAGTTTCGTAATCAATATGTTATCGCGAAAAATCTTAACTATCCTGGCATTATCAAAACTCTATCCCTAGAGGTGTCTCAGAATGGCTATGCCTTAATTATGGAAGACTTTGGGGGAGTTTCTCTAGCTCATTATGTACAATCGGCTACGGAGAACCATCTCAAGATTCAATCATTAGAGTTATTAGAATTTCTAAAAATTGCCATTCAACTTACAGGGATTATTCACCACCTACACCAAAATCGGGTAATTCATAAAGATATTAAACCCGCTAATATTTTAATCAATCGAGAAACTACGGAAGTCAAATTAATTGACTTTAGCATTTCTTCTCTGTTGCCTAGAGAAATTCAACAAATCGAAAATACCAATGCTTTAGAAGGTACTTTAGCCTATCTATCCCCCGAACAAACCGGCAGAATGAATCGAGGGATAGACTATCGGAGTGACTTTTATTCATTAGGAGTCACTTGTTATGAACTCTTGACTGGACAATTACCCTTTATTTCAGAAGATGCGATGGAGTTGGTACATTGTCATTTGGCAAAACCGCCAATTCCCGTCCATAAAATCAATCCCAGCATTCCCCTGGCTGTATCTAAAATTGTCATAAAGATGATGGCAAAAAATGCCGAAAACCGTTATCAAAGTGCATTAGGTATTAAGCATGATTTAGAGATGTGTTTAGCGCAATTAGAACAAACTGGGCAGATTCAGGATTTTGAAATCGGTCAACAAGACATCAGCGATCGCTTCCTGATTCCCGAAAAACTCTACGGCAGAGAAGCCGAAGTTACTCAACTCTTAAATGCCTTTGAGAAAGTCAGCCAAGGGGCCTGTGAAATGATGCTCGTCGCTGGATTTTCGGGCATTGGCAAAACCGCAGTAATTAATGAAGTTCATAAACCCATTGTTCGCAAACGCGGTTATTTTATCAAAGGCAAATATGACCAATTTAATCGCAACATTCCCTTTGGGGCTTTTGTGCAAGCCTTTCAAGACTTAATCGAGCAATTGCTATCCGAATCCGATACTCAACTGCAAAAATGGAAAGCGAAACTACTGGAAGCAGTGGGCGAAAATGGACAAGTTTTAATTGACGTGATTCCTGAGTTGGAAAACATTATCGGGAAACAGCGATCGGCCCCCGAATTATTAGGAACTGCTGCCCAAAATCGGTTTAATCTCCTGTTTGAAAAATTTGTTCAAGTTTTTACCAGCCAAGAACATCCGTTAGTGATATTTTTAGATGACTTGCAATGGGCGGATTCGGCTTCGCTTGACTTGCTAAAAATATTGATGGAAGAGACCGAATATTTATTAGTTTTGGGAGCCTATCGGGATAACGAAGTTTCTCCGCTCCATCCTTTGATTTTAGCCCTCAATGAAATGGTTAAAACCGGAGCAACTATTCATACCATTACCTTATCAGCATTAAGCCCAAAAGACCTGAATCAGTTGGTATCAGACACCTTGAATTCACCCTTAACTCTCACGGAATCTTTAACGGAATTAATTTATCAAAAAACCCAGGGTAATCCTTTCTTTGCCACTCAGTTTCTCAACGTATTGCATGAGGATCAGTTAATTACTTTTAACCGCCATCAGTCCCCCCTTACTTCGGGACAAATTCAAGGAGGGTGGCAATGTGATATTGCCCAAGTCAAAGCCCTCGCTATTACGGATGACGTGGTAGAGTTTATGGCATTGCAATTACAAAAATTGCCCATAGAAACTCAGGATATTCTCAAATTAGCAGCCTGTATTGGAGCAGAGTTTGATTTGAATACCTTAGTCATTGTCAGCGAGAAATCCCAGGGAACGACTGCAACGGCTTTATGGCAAGCCTTGCAAAAAGGGTTGGTGATTCCCACCACCAAAATTTATAAGTTCTTTACTGAAGCTGAGAGTGAGGACCTTTTCAATGTTTCAGCGAATCCCAGTTATCGATTTTTACATGATCGGGTTCAACAAGCCAGCTATTCTCTAATTCCTGAACCCAAGAAAAAACAGACCCATTATCATATTGGCAAACTCCTCCAACAAAACTTGTCCGAGATAGAACAAGAGGAAAAGCTATTTGATATTGTCGGGCATTTGAATTTAGGTCAGGAGTTAATTACTCAACCTGGGGAACAGGAAGCCTTAGCTCGGATTAACTTAGCGGCTGCTCAAAAAGCTAGAAATTCCACAGCCTATTCCGCCGCCAAAACTTTTGTGGAAATCGTCCTCAAGTTGCTGGCTGAAGACTGCTGGGAAAGCCAATATGAGTTAGCCCTAAATTGTTATGTAAATGCATCGGAAATAGCGTACTTAAATGCTGATTTTGAAGGGATGGAAGTTCTAGCAAACCGGGTTTTAGAGTCCGCTAAAACGGTCCTTGACCAAGTGAAGATTTATCAAATTAAAATCAGCGCTAGGACCACCCAGAATCGGATGTTAGAGGCGATCGCGATCGGTCAAAAGGCCCTAAAAGAATTGGGGGTAGAGTTCTCCGCTGAACCGGATCAAGCCTTGACGGATGAAGCGCTCAAAACCTTAGCGGTTCAACTTCAGGACACCCAGATTGAGGAGTTGGTTAATCTGCCGGTGATGAAGGATCCTCAGACGATCGCCGCAATAGAACTGTTAGCCTTATTATTTCCCCCGGTTTATCAAGTCAGTCCAGGGTTACAACCGCTGTTATGTTCCACCCTAGTGAGTTTATCCCTCAAATTTGGAAATGCACCGGCATCAACCATTGGCTATGCCAGTTATGGCATGGTGCTCTGTGCTTTTTTGGGCGAAGTAGAAAAAGGCTATCGTTTCGGACGTCTCGCACTTAGTTTGCTAAGTCGGCTCAATGTGCGAACCTTTAAGCCTCTCACTTTACTGTGGTTTGGGTTTTTTCTCCAACATCGTCAGGAAGCCTTAAGAGCAACGCTCCCCCATATGAAAGAAGGTTATTTAGTGGGAATGGAAATTGGAGATTTCCTGACGGCTGGTTATAATAGTGCGGTGTACTTTTATAATAATTTCTTCGCGGGTGTCGGACTAGAAGATTTAGAGGCAGAAATAGAGAGTTATTGCGTTGTCTTAACTAAAGCCAAGCAAAATTCTCCTGTACTTTACCTCAAGATGACCCAACAAATGCTTCAAAATTTGATGGGAATTGCTCCTAAACCGGAGCTTTTAATTGGAACATCATACAATGAAAGTGTGATGATTGCTCAGTATCAGAAAGATAATGAAATCTCTGGACTGGCTTATCTTTATACCTATAAGCTCATTCTGGACTATCTATTTCATCAGCCGCACAAAGCCCTCAGCTACATGGTCGAAGCTAACCAAACTTTACAAGCCGTTTTTGGCTCCATTCACACCCCGATTTTCCACTTTTATGCGGCGCTAACCTATTTAGCCGTATGCGCTAATCAGTCCGGAACTGAGCAAGAGAATACCCTCAAAATCGTCAAAAATCATCAGCATATCATTGAGCAATGGGCGCAGTATGCACCGCTGAATTACCAGCATAAACTTTGTTTGATTGAGGCGGAAAAATCCAGAATTTTAGGGCATAAGTCTGAAGCAATCGACCTCTATGACCAGGCAATTACTGGCGCTAAACAAAACCAATATCTCCAAGAAGAAGCGTTAGCTAACGAACGGGCTGCTCAATTTTACCTAGAGTGGGGGAAAGAAAAAATTGCCGCAGGTTATATCCAAGAAGCCTACTATTGTTATGTTCAATGGAAAGCTAAAGCCAAGGTTGCCGATTTAGAACACCGTTATCCCCAACTTCTCTCACCTATCCTAGAACCACCTCATGGGACGGGCTTTTTGCCTCAACAGATCACTGGAGAAGTCATTGCTGCTCAACACACTTCTAACCGGATTTCAGAGGCCCTAGATTTGGCAACATTACTCAAAGCCTCTCAAGCCATTTCTAGCGAAATTCAACTGGACAAACTTTTAACAACGGTCTTGGAAATCGTCATGGCCAATGCTGGGGCCAATAAATGTGTTTTTCTAGTTAAACAAGACCTGAAGTTAAAAGTCAGAGCTTTGATAGAATTCGGAAAATCTCCTGAAATTTTACCTTCAATTCCCCTTGAATCTAGCTTAGATGTTCCCATTACTTTAGTGAATACGGTCAAACGGACTTTAAAACCTTTGGTCCTGGCCGATGCCCGAATTAATCCTCGGTTGATGACGGATAGTTATATTCAAAAATACCAACCCAAAAGTGTGCTTTGTAGTCCCCTGCTCTATCAGGGGCAGTTGTTCGGGGTTTTATATCTGGAAAATCATCTGACCGTCGGTGCGTTTACGAGCGATCGCGTGGAAGTCCTTAGCCTAATATGCGCTCAAGCTGCTATTTCCTTAGAAAATGCCCATCTCTATCAAACCGCCCAACAAGCCTTAACTGAACTCAAAGCAGCACAACTGCAAATTGTGCAAAGTGAAAAGATGTCAGCATTAGGAAACCTAGTGTCGGGAATCGCCCATGAAATCAATAATCCCGTTAATTTCTTAAGTGGAAATATTAATCCCGCCTTGGACTACATTAATGATTTGTTCGATTTAATTGCAGTAATCCAAGAACAATATCCAACTTTGGACCCGAAAGTTCAAGAGAAGATAGAAGCCATTGAGTTGGATTATATTCAAGAGGACTTGCCCAAATTAATCGATTCTATGCGGGAAGGCGTCAAACGGATTAACGACATTAGTAATAGCCTGAGAACCTTCTCTCGTGCTGATACGGAGCATCCCGTTGCCTGCAACATTCACCACGGACTCGATAGTACCATTATGCTGCTCAAACACCGCCTTAAATCCAATGAAAATCGCCCGGAAATTCAAGTCATTAAAGACTACAGTGATTTACCCCTCATCGAATGCTATGCGGGCCAATTAAATCAAGTTTTTATGAATATTTTGAGTAATGCGATCGATGCCCTAGAAGAATCTAATCAAGAATGTAGTTATGGTGAGATTCATAATCAAATTCTGATCAAAACAGAACTCTCCCCTGACCAGCAAAAAGTCATCATTGGGATTAAAGACAATGGGGTTGGGATGAGTGAAGGGTTGAAAGCCAAAATTTTTGAGCATTTATTTACTACCAAAGCAGTGGGGAAGGGGACCGGATTAGGATTGGCGATCGCCCGTCAAATTATCGTGGAAAAACACTCCGGTGTGCTTGAAGTCAACTCAGCATTAGGAGAGGGAACCGAATTTAAAATTATACTTCCCTTTGCGCCAAAATCTAGTTGATATAACCCGTCTAAATGAATTTGGCACAGGGTTCGGCTCGTGCAGGATGTTCACCGGCAGCCAACGGTTGGGGGCCGCCATCGTCCGTTGACAAACGGCACGCAAGACTACTAGCTATCTAGCATTCCTAGACTGATTGGTGACATCTGTCTTCTCCCCTCCGGTGAGGTACAAATCCTGCAAGGATTGCTATCAGGGTTTGCGTTTGAGTCCAAAATTAAGAAATGCGCAGAAATTACCGGCTATCCGGTTATGATTGGGTGTACCACCATCAGAACAAGGGTTCCATTACGATATTCATGACGCTCCTGAGAGGCGATTTCTTGGGCTAAATATTCGTCAACCGTATATAGCGATTCTCATATGTGTATGGTACAGCCCTCA
>CAYUEH010000005.1:0-10995 GCA_964442465.1 uncultured Laspinema sp.
CTGAAGTCGTTACTACGAACAATTGAAGAGAACGACTGAAGTCGTTACTACGAACCTTGACAAGAGAACGACTGAAGTCGTTACTACGAACTGAAGAGGAGAACGACTGAAGTCGTTACTACGAACTGAAGAGGAGAACGACTGCGGGAGTGCAGTGCTTGAAAAATCATGTTAGAATCCAACCAAAAACCTTGATTTTCCAAAATTAGCCTGAACTTTGATAGAGGGTTCACTCTTGATATTTACCCTGGAATTGTTATGATGTTATCCCGTTGGCTGATTTTCTTGCCTACCCTTCTCTCTTTTACCCTGACCCTGACTCCCTGGAGTGCCACTGCCAATACTGAATCGCCGACGAATAATTGTCCGGCAATGTTGGGACTTCCGGTACTCGATCGCATTCAACGTCATCGGATTGCCAATGGTGAAACGGTGACAAGTATCGCCGCTCAATATCAACTGAAACCGGAAACCCTGATGGGGATGAATCCGCCTCTCCAAGGGGGTTTAGCGCCGGTGGGAACCTCCATTCGGATTCCTCCTGTTGATGGGATAGAGGTCCGAGTTCAACCGGGACAAAGTTGGAATGACTTAGAAGCAATTTATAAGATACCGGCAGCGGCAATTTTTGATAATAATGGCTGTTTAGTCTCCCCTCCTCTGGTTGTTTTTGTTCCGGGAGTCATTTGGTCCGGTACCAATCCAGAAGGGTCCGGAACGGTGACATCGGTTGTAGATCCTACCTTGAATCCAGTTCCCGGGTATCCCCTTCCGGTGGAAGCGGAACCGATTTTAAGATTTGGCAATACTCGGTTAAATTCTGGCAGTGGCAACCCGCAGTTTCATAGTGGGATTGATTACAAGGCGGCGATCGGGACCCCAGTATTAGCGGCGGATCAGGGGGTGGTGGTTTTTGCCGGAGAGCGGGGTGCTTATGGTAATCTGATTGTGATTAATCATGCCGGGGACAAACAAACTCGGTACGCCCATTTGAGTGAGATTTCTGTTACTGTGGGTGAACAGGTACGGCAGTCTCAGCAAATCGGCAGGGTGGGTTACTCGGGCAATCCTGACAGCACTGAACCCCATCTCCATTTTGAAGTTCGCAGTCGTTCTGAGGAGGGATGGGTGGCAGAAAATCCCGAAGATTTCATCCGGGTTCTGATTTTAGGAAGGTAAGGGTTCAAAACCGGGTTTCTGACCCAAATTTTGGCACAAAAAACCATAAATTAGGAGCAGACACCCGGTTTTAGGTCAAGGCTATTTAATCATGTCATCATCGCCTAGGATTTGGCGGTTTCTGCTGCTGCTTCTAGGGCGTCGTCGGGTTCTTCGGTAATGCCATAGATGGAATGATACATCTTGACATATTCTTTGGCGGATTTATTCCAGCTAAAGTCCTGTTGCATCCCTCGGATTTGGAGTTGTTGCCAATAATCCTGATAACGATAGCCTTCCCAGGCGCGGATCATACAGGTAAATAGGTCTAAGGTTTCATAGCGATCGAAACAGTAACCTGTCCCTTGTTTATTGATGGGGTCATGGTGAGTAACGGTATCGACTAAACCGCCAGTCCTGCGGACGATGGGAACACAACCATAGCGCATGGCTAAGAGTTGACTAATTCCACAAGGTTCAAAGCGACTCGGCATCAGGAAGGCATCGCTGCCGCCATAGATGCGCCGAGAGAGGGAATCATTGTAGAGTAAATAGGTGGCCATGCGTCCGGGATAGCGGGTGGCGAGTTGCCACATTTGGGTTTCATAGTTGCGATCGCCGGTCCCGAGCAAAATAAACTGGGAATCGGTATAAGCCATAAATCGGTCCAGGATCTGAATAGTCAAATCCAAACCTTTTTGCTCCACCAATCGGGTCACCATCCCAATCAAGAAGGCTTTTTTATTCACCTCCAGACCGACTTCTTCTTGCAGAGCAATCTTATTTGCCATCCGCTTTTCGATGGTTTCAGCGGTGAAAGTTTGCTCCAGATATTTATCAGTGGCGGGATTGTAAGAATCGGTATCAATCCCGTTGACAATACCCACTAATTTACTGCTGATAAAAGACATTAACCCTTCTAGGGTTTCGCCATAAGCCGGGGTCTTAATTTGCTCGGCATAAGTGGGAGAAACCGTATTCACCAAATTGGCATACTGCACCGCTGCCGCCATTGTATTATGACCCTGCATATACCAGGGACACCAGGTCATCTGTTCTAATTTCCAGCGCCAAGGTCCTTGATAGGCTAAGTTATGAATCGTGAAGGCGGTGGCAATATCGGGAGATTGATTCATCCAGACTGGAATCATCCCGGTATGCCAATCGTGGCAATGGATTAAATCGGGTTTCCAGTAGTTCCAGGCAAATTCTGCTGCACCATTGGAAAACAGGGTAAACCGCCAATCTTCATCGTCTCCGGCATAAATCCGCCGAGGCATAAAGGAGGGATGTCCAAATAAATACAAGGGGACATCGGTTCCGGGAAGGACGCTTTCATAGACGGAGAAATCCTGGAACATGGCATAGCCGGACCATACGGGGTCCTCGGGAATGTCCATTTTATCCGGGAGAAAGCCGTAGTAGGGAAGAAAGATGCGGACGTCATGTCCCATCTGTCTGAGAATTTTAGGCAAGGATCCGACGACATCTGCCATGCCACCCACTTTAGCAATGGGAGCCGCTTCTGCGGCAACAAATAATATTTTTAACTTCACTCGCTTCGTTCCCTTAAGTTATCCGTACCGCCATCATACCTGTCGAGGGGTATCGTAAATCTGAGACAGGGTAGAGATGTTGGGATGAAAAACTCGATGGCGAGGAGGTGAATGCTTCCGGGGTGGCGCTTGGCGGATGACGGCTATCGGCTGGTTTTGAGGGTATCGACGACATCTTGCAGCAAGGCGATCGCCTGCTGGAGTTTTTTGAAGATTTCTTCTGATTTGTCCTCGGATGTTGTCGGGTTCGAGGGTTCCTGCATTGGCGTTTTATCCGGCAATGGGGGGACGGAGGAGAAGATGGGAGATTTCTCCGGTGGCGTCTCGGTGGCGGATTGAACCCATTGCTCAATATAGGCGAGTAAATCGCGATCGCGGCGTAACCATCCCTCTAAAAATACTTCCTGACTGGGATTGGCTTTAACGCGCTGATGACGATAGGCAATCCGACTATGGCAATACCGTTTCGCGGTTTCGAGAGTGTTGGATTTCTCCAAAGCGCGTTGGGTATTCGGGCCAAATTTGCCATCGATGGTTAATCCCCCGATCGCCTCTTGTAAAAATTCAATGCTGCCAGGGACATGAAAATTGACGGCTGTATCGAAGTGGACGATACTCAAGGGCAAACACATCAAATCCGCTTTGGACAGTTTCCAGTAACTGTGAAAATAAATCTCTTCGAGTTCTGAGTCACTCAGCAAGCGGACGGATTGAACCGATAAACCTTGATTAAGACGATAGGTGTTGTATGTGCCTTGGCTAATCCCGCGATTGACGGCACCGGCGAGGTCCTGCGGGTGTCCGACCCCGCCTTCCCATTTGAGGGTAAACTGTAGCGCAGTGGCAAAGGGGTTGATGGAATGAGTCATGACGGTTGTGGTACTCCGATCGCAAGGGTGAAGTAGAGACGCATTCAATGGCAGCGTCTCTACTAAAATTCACTCATTCCAGGGACTTAACCGTATTATCCAGGCCAAATTTCTTTTGGGGTTAGATGAGACGGATGGCAAATCCGGATCGATCCCCCCAACCCCCCTTACCCAAGGGGGGGCTTGAGATAATTCTGCAAGAGGTCTATTAACTGCGCTGAATTTGAGCAAAGATTTCATCCAGGATTTCCTGAGCACCCATTTGACGCAAGGTTTCGGCGAGTTGGATGCCGAGTTGTTCGGCGTCGCTGGCGCTCCCTGTGACTTTTTCTTTGAGGAGTCGCTTGCCATCGAGACTGGCAACCATGCCGGTTAAGGTGAGGGTGTTGTCTTGAATCTGGGTATTAACCCCGATGGGGACTTGACAACCGCCTTCTAGTCTGCGTAAGAAGGCTCGTTCTGCATGACAGCGTTGCGCAGTTTCCTGATGTTCCAGGACTTTGATCAGGTCCAGGATTGCTGGGTCATTGGCGCGGCATTCGATGCCGAGGGCACCTTGTCCGACGGCATGGAGGGAGATTTCCGGGGGAATGACTTGATGAATGCGATCGCCCATTCCTAGGCGGTGTAATCCGGCGAAGGCCAGGATAATGGCGTCATACTGTCCTTCATCCAGTTTGGCTAATCGGGTGTTGAGGTTTCCCCGAATGTCTTTAAACTCCAAATGGGGATAGTGATGGCGCAATTGAGCTAGACGTCTCAGGGACGAGGTGCCAATTACGGCTCCTGGCGGGAGGGTTTCGAGTTGTTTATCTTGGTGTTTTTCATGGACTACGAGAGCATCGGCGGGATTTTCCCGTTCGGTGATGCATCCGAGGATGAGTCCTTCCGGGAGATTGGTGGGGAGGTCTTTGAGGGAATGGACGGCGAGATCGGTTTCTCGTTGCAGCATTCCGACTTCTAATTCTTTGGTGAAGAGTCCTTTATCCCCAATTTTGGCCAAGGCGACATCGAGGATGATGTCTCCTTGAGTGCTCATGGTATGAACTTCAAACCGGCGATCGGGAAAGTGTTTTTGGAGTTGTTCTTGCACCCAATGGGTTTGCACTAAAGCCAATTGGCTTTTTCTCGATCCAATATGAACCGTGAGGGGAGGACCGGAAACAGTAGAGGTCATAATCTTGAGGTTGAGTGGCTGATGCCGAATACGGTACTTCAATATAGACTACTGCATTACTTGCCTGGAATTGGCGGTGGGGATTGGGGCAATTGTGGGGGTCAGGGGGGTTAGAGGATGGGGTTGTCTGGGGGAATTGGGGTGGGAATGCGCTGGGCGATCGCCTGCGATCGCGGTTCATCAGTAGGTGTTTCTCGATTCGGCGGGGCGATCGCCATCGAGATCCGCTCCCTTGCCAAGATTCTCCCTAATCCCCATCGGCTGATTGTTAAATTTTATGAACTCCCGTCGCGAGACCCTTTCTCCAGTCTCCTGGATCTGACTCGTCTAGGACTCCGGTACAGTTTGGGGTGCGATCGCCCTCCCTCAGACAGAAACCAGGGGACCGCAGTCTGTCTCCATCAGCATCAGGGTCAAAAATCCGGACGGGTCAGAACCTCCCCCCAATCTTTCCCCCTCTTCCCCCTCTTGCCTCTTCCCCTAGACTCCGTGAAAATACAGATATCTTAACCAATCTACAATTAGATAGATTCATCAGACTGGCCGGGTTAGTTAAACTAACTCCACAGATAGATGCCAGAACCTAGCTGCTCAAGGCAGCCCGGTCAAACCATCTCAAACCTAGATGAGGAAAAGAGAAACCCGTTTTCCAGACTCTAAAAGACTTGGGAATTTCTGGGAGATTCCGGCTTGTAGCAACACACTGTGGAATATACGGAGATATATATTTAGGTAGAGTTCAAAATACCGAAATATGATTTACCATACCTAACAACTGGGGTTCAGATGCGAGTGGGAGCCAGTTCTTCCATCGGTCTCAAAATTGGTTCATTTTTGTATCTAAATTTACAGATTTCTACCCCTGTTTAGACTGAGGAAAAACTTTAATCTAATCCTAGAAGTGAGGATTCATGAAGTTAGGCAACTATGATAACGCTGTCATTCAGAAGGTTAATTCATTCAACAGGTGTGTTGGGAGTCTTAACTTAATTAAAAGTTATTTTTTTGAGCGATCTCCAATTTCACCGATTCGTGATTACGGGAACAAAAAATCTATGCTGTTAGGCAGATCATAATTCCCTAAATCTTAAATTAAACTTAAACTTAATAACTGAATAAATCGCCGAAATTCATGAAAAATAATAGAAATATGAAAAAAATAGCCATTATCGGGCCTAAAGGCTCAGGAAAAACCACCCTCGCTCATCACCTCTGCTCCATCGTGAATGTAGAAATCATTCATGCCGATGCCATCCTGGGGCAATCGGGAGAGTCTGGAACAACGGAATCTCAGGGCAGAAAACGCTTAGAGAGCTATCTCCAACAACCGGCTTGGATTATAGAAGGAGATGGAGATCCTACGAATCCAGATTTTATTTACGAGCGCCGTTTTGCGGCGGCTGATACAATTATATGGTTAGACTTACCCCAGAATGTTTGTGTGTGGAGACTGTTAAAAAGAGTATTTCAACCCGAGGGGATATTCAGAAAATTTGCCGTAAGTCATTACCCCAGAAACATCCAAAAATATGGTTTTTTACAGGGGTTGGTCCGGACTTGGAACTATATGAAACAAGAGCGGTCCTTGGTCCGGGAAAAAATTGACCAATGTTGTGGAGATAAACGAGTTTTTATTCTGCGCAGTCCATCAGAGGTTAAAGACTTTTTGGATGTGATTCAGCGAGTCAATGAACTCTCGGTATCTCCGAGTCAATGCAAGGCTTATAAAATGACTAGAGAAGTAACCCAGTTGGTGGCTGCTCCCGCAGTGAGCTAGTTTAGCAACATGAGAAATACGGCCTCAATTCACTCAAGCCCATTTAAGAATCCGCTTCAATTTCTGAACTTGTAAACCCTGAAAAATCAGGGTTTTGACACCCTAAAATAGGCCGATTATATCGAGATTAGCGGGTCTTACCCAGATGTCTGGATGAAAACGGCTTTAATGATGAAGGCGATCGCACCGCCTAAAGTTCAGGGTGATTCGGCTCCTCTAATGAGCCTTAATTTCCCGGATAATATTCAATTAATGAGAGGTCCGTTTCTGCGATCGCCCCATTATGTTGATATTGATATCGAGTAATTCCGATGCCGGGGACAAAATCAATACTCATCATATCCGGTGCAGTTCGGAAGGTTAAATGATACTGAATATGACTCTCCCTTGATGAAATGCCCTGAACCTGTAACCCCACTTGCTCCGATGTCTCAACATTCCATCGATATCCCCCATCAAGGCGCGTGATTTGTTCTGAGGAACCAAATACTTTCCCCGGAATTAGAGGTAGATCGAGCAAGAGTTCTAAGTCTTCCACTAGGTTCACCAAAACATCTGCTTCATCGGTTAATCGCTGTAAGACTAATCTGGCTCTTTCATCACTGACTAAATAAAATTTTCCCGGCGATACTTCAATAATCAGATGGTCTCCCCGTTCTTTTCCTTCACTATACCAGGCGACATCAGCGGGATATCCTTTTAAAATTGCAATGTTCAAAGGTCCGCGTTCAAAGGTATCGACCACTTCCATTTTCCAGGTGATCGGGGTTTGGTTGATCTGACCTGAATTTGGGGACATCCACTGAGTTATTCCTTCATAAACCCAGTAGCTTCCTGGAACGAGGGGAAAATATACGCTCTCTGTTTCGGGGGTGATAGTGGCAGGGAGAATCGGGTCTTTTTGGACCTGAATCACCTCGCGAACTCCCAAGAAAAAAAGAGTTAATATTGCTAAAAAAAACAGCCACTTAGGTTTCATGAAATGCCCGTCTATAATAATGCAGGTAAATAACGAGAACGAGAAAAATTTTCCGCCCCAAGGTTTGTTAAAATAGTACCGATTGAGGCAATCTGGATCGGGATTGTTTGCCCGATCCCGGTGTCCCTGAATTAGCCTCGACGGGGAGATCGGTGAAGGGAGATTGAGTCTACTCAGTGCGCGATCGCCTGAATGATGCGATCGCCGGACCCTCTAAGCTGATTTCCCTGATGAGGGACTCTTTCAGAAGTGCTGACTGGGATCTCAACCGATCCGATCGCCCGGGGATCTTCGAGTTGAGGAACTCTGGGATTGTCTGGGCACAGGATTATGGCCGAGGGTTGTTCAGGGGGTCCCACCCCTAACCCGGTGGCGATCGCCTTGCAACTGCGGAATGGACTGGGGATTAAGGTCTATTTTCCCCGGGGATCAACAAGATGCGATCGCCTCTTGGATCGTGGCAAATAGCACCACAGGAACCGATCCAAGTCTGCTGCATCACTGCATTGTCTAAAGCAATGTTCACCCCAGCCTTTTTAAGCGTACCACTGGGTCGCTAAAATTTAGGTCACGGATTCCCCATGAAAATCTCTGGGGATATTTTGTGGCAGATCCGCCCCCTTGAGCTGATCTCGATGAGATGCCGGTGACTACCCCGATCTTGAGTCTGTCCATAAGGCGATCGGCACGACTTTATCATCTAGCCAATCTAAATGAGTTTGTCATTGAGAAAGCGAGCAAGATGCTCGCACTCCTAGTCATGGGTTTGAACACATTTAAGCCCAACCTCTCATTCTTTCCTAGGATTTAGGCAATAAAATGCTGAAATCTTGAAGAGAGTCCCTCTTGAAATATTTGATAATTATTATCCTGATTGACAAGTCTTGATAATTCAGCCCATTAAACGCTTTTAAAAGAGTTGACTCACCTGAGTCCCTATCTGAATCGGTCTGGTGTTCAGGATTCATCACTCCAAAAGAGAGAGCCAGCCAACCAACCCCGAGGTCTGGCTCAGAAGACATTGAATTAGATGCTGATCCGTGGAATAAACAATTAGAAAGATAACTAATCAGAAAGCAACGGCCAAAGTTTAAATGGACTAGATCCTATCAGAAAGTCTGAAAATCCCCCTAGGGCAATAGCTTTAATTCAGTCCCCTTTTCTCTCGCTCTCCAGACACTTTTCTAATACCGAATTCATTTGTTCAACCGCCTCTTGAATGCGATGCAAATGTTGAATGCAGGTCGTGATTTCCCAGGTATTGCCAAAACAGGCTAATAAATAGGTAGACTGGTGAACGACCTCTAAAGGGGCCAGAAACTCGTTGCTCACCGTCTGGATCAGACGTGCTTTCAAATCGCACAGTGGCTTGGGTTCTGGGGATGGGCCCGAGTAACGCGAAGTTGACATAGCGATTTCCTAATTATTAATATAACTAATATTCCCTAAAAGTTTTCTTAATGCAGCGATCGCAGGCGAGGGGTCCGGTGAGTCCGTCTGGGTTGACCCTGTGACTGAACTCTACAGAACTCAGTGAGGGCGATCGCATTGCCACCCGGGGCGACACCCACCAGCACCCCAGGGATCCCCGGGATTGACCCTTTGGCAACTCCCCAAACCCTTTACAATAATCAAGTGACCTCTGGGGTCAAAATGTTGATTCCAGCATTGATTCCACGGGTTTTTCCCAGGGCGAGATTCCTGTGTTTCTGTAGCCATTAAGGATCGACTATGAACCGAAAATTTCTCCTTCCCGCCGTCTTGTTGAGTACCCTGTGCTTGACGAGTGTTGCCACTGCGGAAAATGTTCAACATACTCAACAACTGCTTTCCACCAAGCAATGTCCCCAGTGCGACCTCAGTGGTGCCGGTTTGGTGATGGCAAATCTAGCCAATGCTCAATTGAGTGGGGCCAATTTAGTCCGGGCGAATCTAAGTCGTGCTCAACTGACTGGTGCGGACCTCAGTGGGGCGGACCTCCAAGGTGCATCTTTGTTTGGCGCGAACCTGATGGGGGTGAATCTCCAGGGTGCGGATCTGCGGGGTGCAGATTTGCGCGAGGCGTATCTGGTGGATGTGGACTTCACCGGGGCACAG
Organism: uncultured Laspinema sp.; assembly: GCA_964442465.1. Classification (GTDB taxonomy): domain Bacteria; phylum Cyanobacteriota; class Cyanobacteriia; order Cyanobacteriales; family Laspinemataceae; genus Laspinema. The sequence continues at coordinate 9,614 of CAYUEH010000005.1, forward strand.
TTGGATGGGGCAAACCTCGAAGGGGCAATTGGCACTCCCCAGACCGTGTTAGCGGTCGAGGATGTTTATAACTGGGGGGTTGCCGAAGCCCAGCGTAACAATCATCAGAAGGCGATCGCCTATTTCAATCAGGCATTAGTCCTGGATCCGGAATTTGCCCCGGCTTATCTCGCACGGAGTATCGTTCGGGCGGATACAGGAGATTTCTCCGGTGCTCAGGGCGATGCGGAATATGCGAAACAATTGTTTGCAATTCAAAACAATACTCAGGCTTTTGAAGCCACAGAAGCCCTGATTGCTCAAATTGAAGCGGCTCAAAATCCAGAAGAAGCTGGGGCAGGCGGGGGCGGTTTTATGCGGTTTGTCGGTTCAATGGGGGTACTGTTGCTGCGATTAATGTTGTAAACCTTTTGTACGATGGTGAGATTTTAGATTTGACCGGCTTAGGGATAAATGAATTGAATCTACCGCAGACTGGGCGATCCCCGGCTTGGGAGTGCCAATTCTGGGTGAATTTACGCAGGGAGTGCGATCGCGATCGCACTCCCATTTGCTCAAATCTCACCAATCCAGTGCGATCTAAATCACTCCCCGGCTCCGGTTAATCAGGGATTCTACTAAGAGAGGAGTTGAATCGGCCATTGAAAAGGAAGGTGCGCCAATGATATGGGAAAAACTATTTTTATCAGCGATCATTACCTTAATACTCAGTGTTTTTGCTAGTGGTTCTGACCAATTTGCCCCGCAACGACACTCTCATCAATCGGATCACGGATCCCTATCGCCCCTGGTGATGCTCATTAAATAACTCCGCCATCGAGTTGATTGTCTCTAATCTCGTGCATCTACTTTGACAATTTTTTATCCTAGAAACCCGATAGCCCGATCAAACAAATCATGACCCCTCTCCCACCCCGATTCCCGCTACATCCTGGGGGTGCAGGTAGACTGAACACAACAAAACCGGCGCGAATTAAACCCCTCGCCGGTTGTCGATTTTCCCTGATTCAGCTTCAAAGGGGAAACTGCGGCACTTTGGCGGCGATCGGCATTCGCCACCCTGTTCCAAAGGCGCGATCGGTGACTTTCAATCCCGGGGGGGCTTGTCGGCGCTTAAATTCCGCCCCATTTAACAACTTCACTACCCGTTGCACTAAGGCAGGTTCATATCCTGCTGCCACAATTTCCGGAATTGATTCATGGTTGTGAATCAGGCGATCGAGAATATCATCCAAAATGTCATAAGGCGGCAGGGAATCCTGGTCAATTTGTCCCGGTTTGAGTTCGGCACTCGGGGGTTTACTCAACACACTTTCGGGAATCATAATTTTCCCCGGTTCTCGGGAATTGAGCCATTGACAAATGGCAAAAACTTGAGTTTT
>CAYUEH010000005.1:11095-16962 GCA_964442465.1 uncultured Laspinema sp.
GGAGGTATGGGGGGAAGACATGAGGACGCCAAGCACATTTTCAGGTCCGATCGCCTCACTGGCGATCGCCGCCACCAGGGACGAGTCAATCCCCCCACTTAACCCAATCACCACTTTAGAAAATCCACATTTGCGGGTATAGTCTCGCACTCCCAACACCAAGGCGGACCAGATTTCTTCCGCTTGACTCAGGGATTGTGCTTGGGGTCGAGTCACGGGTGCGATCGCCCCACGGTTGAGGGCGATCGGACGTAAATCTCGGCTGTTTTCGTCTAACTCCACCGCCACCAAATCCGCTTGAAATCCCGCAGCGAGGGCCACCCGTTCTCCTACTCGGTTAAACGCCACGCTATATCCATCAAAAATCAAGTCATCATTGCCTCCGACTTGGTTAGCATAGATAATCGGTTTATGATACCGGACTGCCACATGACTGAGCATCGCTTCGCGGAGTTTTTGTTTCCCCATACTGTAGGGAGAGGCGGATAAATTAATAATCACATCCGCCCCTTCTTCGACTAAATTGGCAATGGGATTACTAGGATATTGCCGTTTTCCCCAAAATTCTTCATCATTCCATAAGTCTTCGCAAATCGTCACCCCGATGCGGATGGGGGGAGAAACCTCGGGGTGGGAGGGAATGCCAAACTCGCCTAAATTAAAATAATTACTGACATAGGAGGGTTCAAAATAGCGATTTTCATCAAACACATCGTAAGTCGGCAACAGGCGTTTGTGGAAATATTGATGAATTTTGCCATTCAAAAGTAAAGCGATACTATTATATAAGGATTTGCCGCCGGTGGTATGGGCGAGGGTATGGGTTTCCACGGTTCCCACTAAGACAGCGACTGCCGGAGGTAATTCTTGGGCCAGTTGTTGTAATTGCGCGGACATTGCCTGGATAAAACTCGGACGCAACAGCAAATCCCGAGGGGGATAACCGCACAAAGAGAGTTCTGGAGTCAGTAGCAGGTCAATATCTTGGGCGGCAGCTTGGGTGGCCGCTTGCAGAATCTGTTGGGAATTGCCTTGGAGATCTCCAATGGTGGGATTGAGTTGAGCGATCGCAATTTTCATAAGATTGAGTAACCAATTGGGGAAGAAACGGATACAACTTAGGGTTAAAACTATTCCTAAATAAACACTAAGGGTTTATCTTTCAACGGCGCAAATGCCTCGGCATCAAAGCGATAGAGGGCTGCTGGCCGCCCTGCGCCGCGAGACACTTTCATTTTTGTATCGGATAAAAAGCCCAGTTTGAGAATTTTGGCCCGAAAATTAGAATAATCGGAGAAATTTTCTCCTAACACTGTTGCATAGAGTTGATAGAGTTCACTTAAGGTAAATACTTCGGGGAGGACATCAAAGGCGATCGGGCTGTACTCCAGTTTGTTGCGCAAGCGGCGATGACCATATTCAACCATGCGATTGTGATCAAAAGCCAGATGCGGCACTTCATCCAGGGGATACCAGGCAATCCCTCGGACTCCGGTGCCCATCAGTTGAGCTTCTTCAAACCGGACTAAGGCAAAATAGCTCACGGACAGATAGCGCAAGGGTTGAGAGTCGGAAAGTTCCCGGGGGTCGCGTCCGGGTCCGGCAAAGGTGTATAGTTGCTCTAGGTAGAGATTTTGGACTTGGATTTTTTCGGATAAAATGCGATAGGCCGCATCCTCCAGGGATTCACCGTGACGAACTAAAGTACCGGGTAAACTCCATTGTCCGAGAAAGGGGTCACTTTCGCGCATGACGAGGAGAACCAGCAAGCGATTTTGTGCGGGATCGACGGAGAAAATTGCATTATCAACTCCCACTTTAAAGTTGAGTGGAAGGCCCAAAGACGCTGCCATTGGTTTAGCTCACATCCCGATAGGCGTATAAGTTTTCCCGTTGGATATAACGGGCAACCGGGGGGGTGAGGACTTGTGAGGTTTGGGCTTGACGATAGGCGGTAGAGGAAACATCGGGAAGATGCAAGTCGGCGATCGCCACGGATGCACCCAGTTGTCGGAGTCGGTCGAGTTCCGGTTCCTGGATGGGGTTTCCGGGTCGGGTGACAACCAGCAGATTGACTAGACAGAGCAATTCCTCCACTTGATACCACCGAGGCAATTGGGAGATTAAGTCTGACCCGATCACCAGATACAGTTCAGCCTCGGGCCATTTTTGGCGGGCAATTCGCACCGTTTCTAAGGTCCGGGGTTGGCTGAGTTCGGCATCAAAGTAGAGATTATCCCGAGGATTGTTCGGGTCTTCCATCAGCAACTGCAACATCTGCGATCGATGGGACAGGGGGGTTTGATGAGATTTAAAGGGGTTGTCTGACGCCCAAATCGCCACGGCATCAAACTGTTGAGACAGCCAACTGACTATCTCTTCATGGGCTTTGGTCGGGGGGTCGGCACTGGTACCAAAGAGTGCAAGGGTAATCATCTTTCAATGAGGGGGTGAGAACGACAAAATCTATCAATGCTAGAGTGCTGAGTTTGCAAGTCCTCACCACTCCCGGAGGAAAACAGAAATTGAGGGTCAAGGCAAAACTTGCCCATGGTGCACCCGGACTGGTGAAAAGAGTCAGAGTTTGAAAAAAAGGCTCACATTTTATAATTTTGCAAGGTTTCTGCGGTCAGGGTTTGTAAGGCCGTCGAAATCTCGACTGATGCACCACTGGGTTGATTGATCCGGCGAAGTTCTGGGGGAAGAGACGCCACGGAATGCCTGGTTCTTTCGGCGATCGCCTCTAACATTTCCGGAGGATGAACCGGCTGTCCCTCTTTGAAAAGTAGCTGCATCATCGGCACTTCATCGGGTTGAACCGCCTCACTGACCAAACCCAGGCGATCGCCCATAATCTGTCCATCCTCATAGCGTCGGAAAATCTGCTTCCGTCCGGGATAGCTGGCTTTGCCGCTAGAATTTTTCATCACCGGCACCCCATCAATCTCTACAATTTTATAAACCCCATTTACGGGAGCCCCGGTGACTAACTTAGTTCCGATGCCAAAGCCATCAATGGGACAACCGGAGGCTTTCAAGTCAGCAATTTTCCACTCATCCAAATCCCCACTCACAAAAATGGGGACATCGGGAAGCAGTTCTTGCACCTGTTTGGACAATTGGATTAAATCCCCGGAATCCAGGCGCACTCCTCCGACTTCCATTTCTCCGGCTTGGAGGCGATCGGCGATTTTCCGGGCCGCTTCAATCGGATCATAAGTATCAATCAGTAAGGGAGAACCGGGAAAATAATGCTGAAACGCTCGAAACGCCTGCATCTCACTCCCTTCCGTCGCCGAGAGGGCCATCACCAGAGCGTGAGCCATCGTTCCCGAAGGTTTTCGACCTAATTTAAGTGCGGCCAACACATTAGAAGTGGCATCCATTCCGGCTGCTAAAGCAGCACGGGCGGCCCACAGGGAGGCTTGAGGACTAAAGGCTCGTCGGGTACCAAACTCCAAAATGGAGGCTTCGGGACCGGCGACATCGCGAATGCGCGCCGATCGCGTCGCGACCAGGGTCTGATAATTAATCGTATTCAGTAAGTAGGTTTCGACGATTTGAGCTTGCCACAGGGGAGCCTCCACCCGCAGCAACGGTTCATTGGCAAACACTGCCGTTCCTTCGGGAACCGCCCACACATTACCCTCAAACCGGGCATCGGCCAGGAGGGACCAAAATTTATCAGAGGCCCTGGAAAAAATTCCCGTGGCTTGCAAACTGGCTATCTGGACCTCGGTGAACCGGAATTGCTCTAGGTACTCAAAGACTTGAGCTAACCCCATTGCAATTAAATAACCAAAGCCTTCAGGAAGTTTGCGAACAAACAGCTCAAAGCTGGCGGTTCTGCCGTCCAGACCTTCCCCGGTGTAACAGGCGGCCATTGTCAATTGATAGAGATCGGTCAACAGACTATAGTCCTCTGGGAGAACAGTCAGTTCTGCTCCGTCTTGACCCGCTTGGGAAGGGGGTTGCGGATTGAGATCATTGGGTTCAGTGGCAGTTGCCATGTGCCAGCTTCCTTGGTGAGAGGGGTTTGGTTAATTATAGTGGCATTTACCAAAATCTGTCACTGGATCCGGATAAAAATCCCAGAACATGGGGACACTCGCCCACATTTCCTGAGATTTTCGGCAATTTTTCCGATTGGGGTTATGGTGGAATTCATTAAAAATCCCGGCCCAATCTTTTACCCGAGGGCGTTTCTCTGCCCTCGGTTGAGATAAACAGACCGGATTAACAACAAATATGCTATAATTTAATGCTGGTTCCTGGTGATTTTTCATCGGAACCAATTGTAAACCCATCCCATCGCCCCATTCCGGTTAATTCCTGGATTCAAGTATTGCGAACTAATAAGTTATCCTAAAAAATATTGCAAAAGTGCCCGCTCCCGGGAGAAGTCAGGTAAAGTAAAAAGTAACGAGGTCTAGGGATTGCGATCGCTGACTCGGTTAACCTAAATGAACCTAATGAGGAGTTTTATCATGAATCTTTCAAAAACCATTGGTGACTTTTTCCAGTACGTCTCAGAAGCAGCCGCTCGAATCTTTGGACCCAACGATGACAAATATCCGGAAACCGGGGTTCAACCCTTTGACGGCGATCCCAACCGAGGAGAAGAATGGTCCTAGGTCCTAAGAGGACAGGAGTGTAAAAAAAAACTGAGTGTTGAAATTAGTTGAAATACCTAAAAAGAACCCCATCCCTATCCCTCCCGATGGGGTTCTTTTTATGAAGAATTTGACAAAACACCTCCCCCATTCATCTGAAATTTCCAGGGAGAACCTTTACCAAATTTGATGCAAGAAAAAGCAGAATGCCGCACTCCCAATGGGAACCGTGAGATTATCAATTCCCAGTTTAGAAAACGCTTCTAAGATGGTCGCCACCCCAGCCACCCCAAGGGCAATCAACCCAATATTCCAGAGATTTCCCTCTACAAGGGTTAAGATAGAAGCGGTGACAATAAAACTCACCACAGCCATTGTCGCCGACCCTTCCCAACTCTTCTTTTCGCCCCAAAATTGATAGGGATGCTGACCAAACCGCTGGCCGATTAAAGCGGCTAACCCATCTCCATAGGTCATGATTAAAATTCCGATGACTGGATATTGGGGAAGTTGTAACGGCCAAAACCAGGCGACCAAGATGCCAATACTAATGGCATAGAAAAATGTTCCTAAACTTTGGCGTCCGACACTATTAATTCCTGGGAGAATCGGAAATTTGTAAGAAATCAGGGCAATCGTCCCGGCTACAATTGAAGCAGCGATCGCCACCCACCCGGGAATCTGTAGCCACCATGCCAACAAAATCACATTGCCGGTGCCAATATGAACGACTTTGCGCACCACTTCGGAATCAGTTTGGGTAAAACGATGCAACCCCTCAGCAACAATCAGTAGCAACCCCAACCACAACCCAACGGCTGCTACTTGTAACCCCAGGGGTAAAATGGATTCTAATGGGAATAGGGAAGTCAACACAGAATTTAAGGACTAAAACAGCTTAAAGGTTTCTCTGAGTTTAGGGGATTGAGGTCATCGGGCGATCGGCAATCTCTAAAAAATTTAGGACTTCCCTAATCTCGGGAAGTCCCAGAACGAGTCAAAATAAATAAACCCGGGCAATTCTCTATTGGATTAAGTTATGAAATGGCTGATGATTCGGTTAATTCGAGGATATCGACTGTTAATTTCTCCGTTATTTCCGCCTACTTGTCGATTTCATCCCACTTGTTCTCAATATGCAATCGAGGCGATCGACCGTTTTGGACCTAGGCGAGGGGGATGGATGGCATTCCGTCGGGTGTTGCGCTGTCATCCGTTACATCCGGGAGGATATGACCCTGTACCGGAGGTGCC
>CAYUEH010000005.1:17062-19524 GCA_964442465.1 uncultured Laspinema sp.
AGGCGATTGATAATATCCTGATGCTCCTCAGTCAGGGAGTTGCGTAAGATTGCTGTCCGCAGACGATAACGATCGCTCTTTGTCATTTGGCCCGAGAACAAGATATCACCAAATAATTCTTCCAGGGGTTTTGGGTGCTTGCTATCCAAAATTTTCATAAGGGGTTAAAGAGAGTTCGTAAATAAGTCTTTCAATTCTGGCGGCAAGGGTGGGATTTGGGTGCGATCGCATTCAGGACTATCCTGCGATCGATATCATACTGTACTCTGATTACAATCACTGACAACTGAGTTCCTGGCAGGTGAGGCTAAAAACTATGCTGCCATACCTCATTTGGGGCGAAATTTACAAAATTGTCACAATTTTTAATTTAAAAAAGTTAACAAAAAAAAGCCCAATCTGGAGAGTAAGATGGGGCAATCAAATCAACTATTTTACTGGAAACTTAAACATCGTAAATCCGAGCTTCAGAAGCACCTGGATGCTCTAAACAGTAGCGTTCAAAAGCCGATTTTGGTTCTTGGGTTCTTCTGTGGGCTGCGACGCTGAGGAGTTCCTCGACAATATCCCAAGCTACCGCACTTTCGGGAGATTCAATGCCTTTTTCTGCTGCGATCGCCCTGGCTTCATCTCGTGCCATATCAATGCGTAGGCTCAGGGGAATGGAGTGGCCTTGATTTTCCTGGGAATTTGCCCCATAATTCCGGGTATTTGCGAGCCTTTGGGTTCTCGTTAAAACTTGAGCCATGATGGATTACCTCATCCAAAAATTAATAGGTTTCTCAAGCACCCGACTTGAGTCGATTCCTTCGAGAAAACCTCATACTTGTATTGTAGCTTGACCACCCGACCTTGGGGGTGTAAATAACCGTAACACTTTATTGCAAAAGGTTTCACTCCCATCAATACCACGCCCTGAAAGCCTTTCCGTGGGACTGCACTTGATTTATCATTCCAAAACATTAGACTTCTTGCAGAATTGTCTTAAGCCCCCCTTGGGAAGGGGGGTTGGGGGGATCAATCCGAATTTTTGCAAGAGGTTTATTAAAATAGATTAAAATAGATCATCCAATGTAAAGAACCGTTGCTTTTATGACTGTTGCAGACTCCACTCAAACGCCAAAACGCGCCAATCCATTTTTGTCCCTCAATCTGGAAACTGCCCTAGAATCCTTGGGTGAAGACTACTACGATATCGTTCCGGCTGCTGAATTTCCCCAGCATATTCTCCGGTTTCGCAATGACGAATTATTACAAAAATTAGGATTAGAACCCTCCACCGTAACCGATGAAGATTTTATCGAAGCCTTTGGTTATTTTCAGGGCGTTCGACCGTTTTTAGCCCTGCGCTATCATGGCTATCAATTTGGAGAATATAACCCCAATTTAGGCGATGGACGGGGCTTTGTCTACGCGCAAGTCCGAGGGAATGATGGCAAACTCTACGACTTCGGCACCAAAGGCAGTGGCAGAACCCCTTATTCCCGTCATGCCGATGGACGGTTAACCCTCAAAGGCGGAGTCAGAGAAGTTTTAGCAGCGGAAATGTTGCATCGCATGGGAGTTAGAACTTCCCGCTGTTTCAGTTTAGTTGAAACCGGCGAACAATTGTGGCGAGGAGACGAACCTTCTCCGACGCGATCATCGGTGATGATCCGCTTTAGTGAATCTCATATTCGATTTGGCACTTTTGAACGGTTGCACTATTTAGGACGAAAAGATTTAATCGAAAAACTCTTAGATTGGGTCATCGCCCATTATTATCCCCATCTCAATGATACCCTACCGCCCTTGACCTCCGAGGGTACGGGAAACCCGAAAGAGAAATATGCCCGATTTTATCAAGAATTGGTGCAACGGGTGGCTACTTTAACGGCACAATGGATGGCAGCCGGATTTTGTCATGCGGTGTTAAATACGGATAATATGTCCATCACTGGGGAAAGTTTTGATTATGGACCTTTTGCCTTCATTCCCACCTACAACTTAAAGTTTACAGCCGCCTATTTTGACTATTATGGTCGCTACAGTTACGGGAATCAACCGGCAATCTGTCGTTGGAATCTGCAAATGTTGCAAGTGCCGTTAAAGGCGGTGATTAATGAGGCGGACATGGAAGCCGCATTAGAGGACTATTACGACCATTATAACCGAGAATATCGCCAACTGATGCTGAGTAAGTTGGGATTTGGGGAAGAAATGCCGGAAGAGGCAGGAACGGAGTTGGTGCAATTAACTCTGCAACTTTTGGCTGAGTCTCAGGTGGAGTATCCGGAGTTCTTTTGGCAACTCAGACAGCAGTTTTCTCCGGAGTGGCGGGAAAACAGTGACTGTATTTTCGGCCCGATGGAAACCGATTCCGAACTGTTCGCCGCTTGGCAAAGAGCCTATTTTCATTTATTGCAGTTTGTGGGAACAGCAGATTTAGAGGGAATGCGAGAACGGATGGCTAAATACAATCC
>CAYUEH010000005.1:19624-22342 GCA_964442465.1 uncultured Laspinema sp.
TGCAAAAAAGGACAGGGGAATGCCCTGTCCTTCTTTTATGAAACCCTAGTTTAGATCAGGCGATCGCATCCGTAATTGAGTCGCTCCAAATTCCGAATTTAGGCTCCTGGCATATTCCCAGTCGGACTGCGATGAGCACCAACTTGGGGACGCGGATGCCATTTGCCATCACTTCCTTCTTCATAGCTACTCCGCAGGGAATTCCAGGCCACATCCCGCGCTGCACTATCGCTCATTCCATTGGAGGAAGCACTATTATAAGCAGTGAAGAAAATATTTTGTGCGCATTCAGGCAGGTTTTCTTTTACATCATTGGGTAAATCTTATTGGGTTTGGTAAGCCATGATTAATTCTCCTAATTTACTGAAGTTTTACAATAGATTCAATTAAATCAAAATTTTCAACAAAACCCCTCTACCAGCAGGCTGAATCACCGGATACATTTTGCCCAATTTCTACCCCTAATTAAACCGAATATCCGTCTTAGGGTAGGTGCGAAAGATAGTCCAATTTTAGAGAGATTGAATCCGGGGAAATTCAGGCGATCGGCCTATAACTCTGCCCTCACCCTGGGCAGATTTTAAAAATTTACCCTAAATAATGTAGAGGCGAGAAAGCGAATCGCCTCTACATTTTTTTAGGCTTCGATATTACAGATTGCTTAAGTCCGGTTATAATACAACCCAAACCTCTTCACAAATGAACCCTCATGGGCCGAGTCCGAGCTAAATCTGACTTTCCAGAAAAAATCTGCCCCGTCTGTCAACGCCCCTTTACCTGGCGGAAAAAATGGGCGGATTGTTGGGATGAGGTAAAATACTGCTCGGAACGCTGTCGCCGTCGCCGTTCCCAAGCTCAATCGATAGAATAAACTGGGAAATCTTCCCAAAATGCCCTAATTAGTAGCTGGCAAAGGGTACCCTTTGGGTTACCATGAAAGATTGGATATTAACCGAAGGCAGAGGCTGAATTCATGACAACGGGTGCGGTACAACCTAAGCTGATCATTCACGGTGGCGCGGGTAGCTCTCTTAAAGACAAAGGTGGACTTGAAGCGGTGCGCGGCTCCCTCCATACCATTATAGAGGAAGTGTATGGGATGTTAATGCAAGGGGCCTCTGCCACGGAAGCGGTGGTGCGCGGATGCAAACTCCTGGAAGATGAACCGCGTTTTAATGCGGGAACAGGTTCGGTGTTGCAATCCGATGGACAAATTCGGATGAGTGCCGCGTTAATGGATGGCACGTTGCAACGGTTTAGCGGCACGATTAATGTCTCTCGGGTTAAAAATCCCATCGATTTAGCCCTATTTTTACAGAATTCTCCCGATCGCGTGTTGTCGGATTTGGGTTCAGCAGAATTGTTACGCGAATTGCAACTGCCGATTCATAATCCCCTGACGGATAAGCGGTTGCAGGAGTGGATGGAGGAACGCAAAGATAATTTTTCCCGCAGTATGGCGAATGTGGTGGCAGAATCCTCGGGACGGGGAACCATTGGGGTTGTGGTTTTGGATCGCGAGGGGAAAATTGCTGCGGGAACCTCTACGGGTGGGAAAGGATTTGAACGGATCGGACGAGTCAGCGATTCGGCAATGCCTGCGGGAAATTACGCCAATCCCAAGGCGGGAATTAGTTGTACCGGGATTGGGGAAGATATTATCGATGAGTGTCTCGCGGCGCGAATTGTGGTGCGGGTAACCGATGGATTATCGTTGATGAATGCTTTTGAGCGATCGTTTACGGAGGCGGAACGGAATAAACGGGATTTTGGGGCGATCGGGATTGATGCTACAGGGGCGATCGCCTGGGGTAAAACTTGTGAGGTGGTTCTCGCTGCCTATCATACCGGCGATCGCATCGGTGATGCCTTGGAAATGAGTCCAGAAATGGGTGTCGGTATCGCCTAGGTGAGGGGACCAGAAACCGGGTTTCTCTCCAGGATTGTTGCAAGTTAGCAGCATCTTGGGTAAGAAACCCGGTTTCTAACTTGGGGTGAGGGACCAGAAACTTGGGTCCCCAAAAAAATTGAGTCAAGGTATTGACAATCGTAGCATCTTGACCTAATATAGAAAAATGGAAGTGTGTGCGCCCATATATATCGAAATCTGGGAGCGGAAAATTCCTCCAAGGAATCTCTCTCTACCGATGAGTAGAGCATTCTACTCCGGTAGTTCTCGCAGAAGGCAGAGAGACAGTTCCCTCCTCAGACAGACCACTGCAGCGGATGGGTTCGCTACAGTAGATATATAGATTCAAGCGCATCAAAACAAAGTTGGGTGCTGAACTTCAGACCAAATAATATAAGCTGTCATCCTAAATTGACAGAAGGTCTGGAGACTATAGAGAACCACTTATACGAATCAGTCCCGTCAGAGAAACTCTGGCGGGATTATGATTATGATGGGGTTATTGAAACAACAGAGAATAGCCCAAAAATAATCCCCAACCTGCCACGGCAAAAAAGGCGAACAATCCCACCATAATTTCAAAGGACCATTTAACCTTCAAGGTTCCGAGTAAGGGGGTGGCAGAAATTAACAGTAAAACAAAGAATAGGGAAAATAACCAAATCATGATTTGACTCCCGAATAAAGACAAGATACCCTTTTCTAGTTTATCGAGTTTGTGAAGAGGTTGGGGGATTGAGGGTTTCTGGAGGGAGGATTAACTCTAAAGCGTGATGGAGAATTTGCGATCGCCTCACCAGGGTTTCTAA
>CAYUEH010000005.1:22442-32518 GCA_964442465.1 uncultured Laspinema sp.
ACTTGTCTGGCGCGGGCGATCGCCAAACTGTCATCTTCCACATCGTCGGTAATCGTCGAACCTGCGGCAATGGTGACATTTTCGCCGATTTTGACTGGCGCAACTAAAACACTATTAGAACCCGTTTTCGTCCCACTGCCGATTTCGGTGGGATGTTTGTTTACGCCATCGTAATTGGCGGTAATGGTTCCGGCACCGATATTCACGCGATCGCCCGTGGTGGTATCGCCTAAATAGGACAAGTGAGATACATTGCTGCGATCGCCTAACTTAGTGTTTTTCAATTCTACAAAGTTACCAATGCGACAGCCTTCTCCCACCTGGGCATGACCGCGTAAGTGAGCGTAGGGACCGACTCGGGTTCCGGCAGCTACGGTACTGTCCGCGATCACCGAGTATAACACCGTTGCCCGGTCGCCAATCTGGCTATTTTCAATCAGCGTCCCGGGACCGATGCGCGAACCGGACCCAATAGTAGTCTCGCCGCGCAGGTGGGTTTGGGGTTCAATGATGGCATCCGGGGCGAGGGTCACGGTATCATCAATGGTAATGCTATCCGGATCGATCAGGGTGACCCCTGCGGCCATCCAGTCATCTTTGACCCGAGTCTGCAAAATTTGATAGGCTGTTGACAATTGCTTGCGATCGTTGATGCCGAGAATTTCCTGGTAATCCTCCACATCTAAAATCCGCACAGGATTTAAGTAATTCACTGCATCAGTCAGATAATATTCTGCCTGATCGTTTTCTGATTTTAATTGGGGTAAAACCTTGGCTAAATCCGGCCAATGGAAGCAATAAACCCCGGCATTAATGCGCCGATTCTGTTTTTGAGCGGCGGTGCAATCCCGGTCCTCAACAATTTCCTTAAGCAGGTTTTCGCTATCACAAAAGACCCGCCCATAGCCTTTGGGATCCGGCAGTTGCGCGGTCAGAATGGTGGCGGCATTCTTTTGTTCTTTGTGGGTATTGAGTAGCCGCTCAATGGTTTCGGGTCGTAAGAGGGGGACATCGCCATTTAAAACCAAGAAATCCCCGGTAAAGTCTTTTAAATAGGGAATGACCTGTTGGACAGCGTGACCCGTGCCTAATTGCTCGGGTTGTTCGACAAATTCTAAATTATCAAATCGTTGGATCAGTTCCTTTTGGACGAGTTCGCCTCGATAGCCGACGATAATTAAACGTCGGGAAGGTTGAATTGCCGAGAGACTATCGAGTACCCGTTCAACCAGCGATCGCCCGCCCAAAGGATGTAAAACCTTGGGTAGGTCTGATTTCATGCGTGTCCCGCGTCCAGCGGCTAAAATCGCTACTGCTACCATTTTCTTTCAGCCCGTTAATCTCAACGGAGTATAGCGCGGTTTCCGCTCTTATTGAAGCCAACTGGTCCACAATGACATCTTGATCGCCTCCGTTAAGAGCGATCGCCCCAGGTCAATCTGGGGCCTAGCCATTAGCTATGCGCCGACTTCCGGCGATCGCAGCGGGTTCCTCGGACTCAATCAATTGGAGGCGGTTGACGGCCCTTGCCGGTTCTCCCATCTCCGTCGTCCGAATAAAAGTGGTAAATTGTTCCACCAGTTGCGGGTTACGCCATCCCCTCGCCGTTTCTTCGGCAATAATTTCCAGGGCTTTTTCTGAGGTAAACGCCTGTTTATAGGGCCGTTCACTCGTCAAGGCGTCATAAATATCCACCACTTGAAACACTTGGGCGATGTAGGGAATTTCATCCCCCACCAACCCATCGGGATATCCCGTCCCATCCCATCGTTCGTGATGATGGCGAATCAGAGGACGGACCCCGCGCATGGTTCGCAGGGGTAGACAAATTTTCTCCCCAATCACCACGTGCTGTTTCATGATTTCCCACTCTTGGGCGGTCAGTTTCCCGGTTTTGAGTAACACCGCATCGGGAATGCCCACTTTGCCGATGTCGTGGAGGTATCCCCCCCACATCAAATCGCGAATTTCATTGCGCGAAAGATGGAGAAACTCGCCAAACGCTTGTCCGCGAGAGACTAAGCGTTCGCAGTGGTCCCCGGTATTGGGGTCTCGGCTTTCCACCGTTCGGGCAATGGAAAAGAGGACTTGTTCCGCATGGTCGAGGTCCTCATTGAGCCGTTTTTGGCGGACCAGGGATTTGACTCGGGCGGATAATTCGAGATGATCGAAGGGTTTAGTCAGGAAGTCATCACCTCCAGCTTCAATCCCCCGGATCCGCGATCGGCGATCGTTGAGTGCGGTCACGAAAATGATGGGAATCAGGCGGGTTTGCTCATCTTGTTTTAGATGGCGACACACCTCAAATCCATCCATTCCAGGCATCATCACGTCCAGCAGAATCAAATCGGGCTGAGTTTCCTTCACACAAGCCAGTGCAGTAGGGCCACTGTCGGCTTCCAGAATTTCATACCCTTCTACGGACAAAAGAGCCACTGCCGTCATCCGGCTGGCTGGATGATCGTCTACGACGAGAATTTTGGACTGTTCTGCATCAAGGAAGTTCACAGACAAACACCTTGCTCTGAGTATTTCTATTAGCTAGTTCTTCGTCAAGCGACTGAGTAAGTTAATCGCTTTTTGTACTATCTCTTACCATCTTTACATTATTTAGAGGCCGTTTGTTTAAAAAATCCGTAGTTTTACACAGACTTTATAAAGGATGCCGGAGTTTTTCCGGTCTGGGCCAACTTTTTTTAAAAAATGTAAAGTGGCGCTCATTAAGTTGGATGAAATTTTACCTTCATCGACGTTCTTGATTATAGCGGGCTGCTCAGGTTGAGCCAGGTCTGGGTTACCTCAGAGACTAACCTGCCCCTGGAAAGCGAGTGTTCCCTCACTGTTTTTCTGCAATGCTGGCCCATCTTTTTTTCCAACTAGAGGTCGGTTCTAACGAGGATAAGTCTTGCTCCTGTTGACGGCGTTGCCGAATTTCCTCGGCGGAATCAGACAGGTTGGGGTCTCGATAGGGAATCGCCGCCCGAGTTTGTAGATGCTCCTGTTCTTGGGGGGAAAGAGGGGGTAAATCGCGATCGCTAAAACTCGCCACAGTTCCTGGCGATCGCCGCCCCACCGGCGCAGTGGCCCCAATTTTTAAGCCTGCTGCCATTAAAGCCGTTCTCACCGAGGCCGAACAAGAATAGGTCGCCAATCTTCCCGTCGGACTCAAACAGCGCGCCACCCACCCTAAAAATTCCACCGTCCACAGTTGCGGACAATGGGGAGGGGAAAACGGGTCTAAAAATATGGCATCGGCTTGAAACCCTTGATTCACCACCTGTTGAATGGTTGTTCGGGCATCTCCTAGCCATAAAGTCCCTTGGAACTGGGGGGTAATCAGAGTCCTCGACACCCTAGATTCACCCTGCAATTCTAGGACTGAGGAATCGACGGTCGGGATAATCGATTCACCTTCGGGGCTAACCAGTGCGGTTAGAAGAGCGGGAATCGGGGAGGGCCAACTTTGCAGTAACCCTTGGGCGATCGCCGCTTGGGGAATCGCCCCATCTAATTCCAACCCAACCCACTCTACAAAACAAGCTGGATTAATTGACCAAATCGTCTCTAATGCTGATGCGGTATTGTACCCCAATCCATAACACAAGTCAAGCACTCGCACCGGGGGGTTTTGGGCTTTCTCGGCTAAATCCGTGGGTTCTACAAACTTACACCGCGCCTCCTGCTGCGCCCCGTGGTACGAATGAAACAGTTCGCCAAATTCCGGGGAATAAAACGTAAAAGACCCATCAGAGGTCTCTTGAGGCGTCAAGGGCATCATTTTCATTTCTGCCATAATTCCGGGTCACATCCTGCAACTAATTCTAAACAAGCTTGGCGGGCCAATTTTCTAGCTTCTATGCGGTGTTGAATCGTCTGCTTAACCATCAGCGCGATCTTCTCCCGACGCCCTTGATCCTTGGGAATCGGTAAAATCAACTCCTGAATCCGATTCCCCAGAGAATCAATAATATCCTGAGTTAAACGCTTTGCCAAGATTTGTTTCTGCACCGGGACCGAACTCAGGGCCGCCAACAACAAATAACAACAGAAAGGACAGGTTTCCCGAACGCGCAATTTATAAAAATGACTTTGATAAAGAATGCGCGTATCATCGGCAGTAATCAAGGCACAAGTTCCAATTAAATAAGTGCCATCGCGCACCATCAAAATATCCCCTTCTCCCAGGTCCTGTTTGGCAGCCAAGGATTGATAAATCTCTTCACTCACCGAATGTTTGGGGTCGGCCTTAATTTCCCAATTAGAAATATCCGAAGTCCGGACAAAGGGGATATTTCCTGTCCCGTAGGCTAATTTTCCCACCTCATCGCCACTGCTGACCTCTATCATCCCTTGGGAAATCAAATCTCCCATAGAAATAAAGTTGTGACTGTCTTGGAGGGTGACTAATTCTGAAATAGCAGCGGGGTTGTAATAATGCGGGGCTAAAATGCCATTTTGAATGCGATCGCCAGTCATCCAATACCCTAACTGATTTGGTTGTGTTAAAATTCCTTGTTCATAGTCTCGGTAGCGGGCGGCAATTGCCGGTAAATCATCTCGGTCAATCGGTTGCCCTCGGCTATCCCGTCCGCACCATTGAGCCTCCGCCATAAAAATAGAGGGATTGCTTTCATCCTCTGCTGTTATCCCCGATTTCTTTTGTAGTAAAAGTAAACAAGTTTTAGTATGAGTCCCGCCTTTTCCCGAGATTTTAAATAACACCTCGGGCATTCCAATTACGGCTTTAATGATAGAATTAGTCTGGATGTAATCCACCACATATCGATAGGTTTTGCTAGAAATCAGACTTTCAGGAACAACCATGCCAATGCGACCTCCGGGCCGGATCAGAGATAAACATCGTTCCACAAATAAGACCTGGGGTGGTACAGAAGGTTGCAATTTGGTCAGTTTTTCAAACCCTTGACTATTTTTTTCTAAACGCCATCTATATCCCAGTTCAAAGGTAGCTTGTACCTGGGGAGATGCGGCCACAATCCGACTTCCAAAGGGAGGATTCGTCAGGACAATATCAAATTCACCGATCTGAGTTGGGAAGGTGAAAGGCTGGGAATTCGATAAATTTTTCTGTTCAAGATCGGGGGGAGAATGGGGGGGGAGAGATTCCAGTTTCCAAGCGAGGGAATCCGCACAAAAAACCTGAGCCGAGTTGAGGGTAAACAGAGATAAACGGGTCGATGCTAATGCGGCGAGATAGCGGTCTTTATCCAGTCCAAAAACTGTGGAGAGGATTTGTTGAATAGAGGCTCCAGCCGTTTTTAAATGACGAGCCGCCACACTTAAAAATCCACCGGCACCACAAGCTGGATCAATCAGGGTTTCCCCGGGACGGGGATTAACTAAGCTCACCAACAAGGCGATCGCATTCATCGGCGTAAAAAACTGCCCATCCTGTCCCCGAATCTGCGACCCCATAAACACTTCATAAATCTCTCCAAAGGGGTCATGAGCCAGGGTATCCAAGTTAACCGCATTGAGCAGGGTATCAATTTGAGCCAAACTTTGAGGGTCTAGTAGTAAGGGTTGGTCTGAGGGAAAGAGGGTCGGGAGAAGCCGCCGCAATTCGGCAAAAGACTGATGATATCGACGGGCGATCGCCTCTATATTGGTAGGGTCATCAATTGAGTCAAATAAACAGGGATTTTGCTGAAAATATAGCTTGCAAAATAAGCATTTTATCGTTTCTTGTAGTAAGGTTTCATCCCGAGTTGCACCGAGGAAGCGACCCACGAGATAATTCCGAATCTGTCGATACACCGCTTTAGAATCTCGTTCTAGGTTCATATTAAACTCACTCCAGATTGGGAAACGTAGTTGTAAGGGAACTCCAAAAAATAAAATCTTCTATCAGAGATCCCCCCAACCCCCCTGATTATCCCCCTCCCGTCCCCCTTAAGAAGGGGGAGGCCAGAGGAATAAATATTTAGTTCCACGGGGGGCTTGAATAATTCTGCAAAACTTCTGCATTAGAAGTTTTTTTATGGAAATCCCTAAGTGTTATATAGCAATCCTCAATAACAGTGACCCTACAATTGCTTCTGGATGTGGGCAGTGCCCACCCTACTCCTCTTCCCCTTGTCAGGGGGACAAGACCCCTTTGCCGAGACGATCCAGGGCCAATAAACCGGCACCATAGGCGGGTTCATGGCGGGGGGAGATGACTTGAACCCGTGGAAAGTGGGTGCAGAGGGAGTCCCGGAACCGATCGCCCAGATGGCAGACACTGCGCCAGACTCCGCCAATGGTAACCACCTCAAATGCCTGATCCGGGGTAAACAGGGCCGAGGCAACGGTTTGAGTCGTCAGGACCAACTCAGTGGCAGCATCCTCCAGAATCTGGAGGGCGATCGCATCTCCAGCAGCAGCAGCGCGATCAACTAGGGGAGACAATGCGGCAATTTCCGTCACCCCCCATCCCCGGCGATAGATAACTTCGATTAAGTCTTCTAACTGATTCAAATTAAGATAATCTAATAAAGCATCCGCGAGTAAAGTCTTGGGTCCTCGCCCATCATGCGATCGCGCTGCCGCCCTTAACCCAGCGATCGCAATCTGATACCCACTGCCTTCATCCCCAAAGCGATATCCCCACCCCCCAGCGCGTTTGCTTACTCCCTGGGAATTGCACCCATAGGCGATCGAACCCGTACCCGCAACGATCGCCACCCCAGAAGTGGATCCCGTCCCTCCCACCAAGGCGATCGCGCAGTCATGAGTCACCACCACCCCCTCAGACTGTAGATTCCAGCGAATCGGCAGGGGACTCTCCTCGTACAACCCTGCCACCAAACCTTGCACCACCTGGACATCTGCCCGACGCCCCACCCCGGCCAAACCCACGCCAATTCCGGCGATCGCCACCCCAGGAAGGGCATCCACCGCAGAGGCGATCGCCTGTGAGATCGACTCCCTTGCTGCCGCCAACCCAATCGTCTGATAATTCGAGGGTCCTGCCTCACCCCGTCCGGCGATCGACCCCGTTTCATCCATCACCAGGCAAACCGTCTTCGTCCCTCCCCCATCAATGCCCAGCACCCAGTCTGTGTTATCGTTAAACTCGGAATCCCTGACCCCATCTCGCATTTCCAATTCTTAACCCCCTAACCTAATCTCCAACCCACCGCCACCAGCGCAAACAACCGACCTCCCCCTAGTCGCGACAATACCCGGTTTACCCCTGCTGTCCTCTATCCAGGGTGGTGATTATCACCGCAAAACGTTACCCTGTATAAGATAGCGTTCATTAGCTCAATTGCAGCAAATTCAGTCTTAAAGATAGATTCATCACCATGTCAAACCAATACTCTTATTTTGATACAGAAAACAACGCTCATAAAACCTTTGAACTCCCGGGGGCCAAACCCCATTACAACCCCGATCGCCCCGGACAAGTCGAACATATCTGCTTAGATTTGGCCCTGAACCTGGCCAATCAAAGCTATCAAGGGACTTGCAGCATTCGACTGATGCCCGTGAGAACCGGCATCGATCGCCTAACCTTAGATGCCGTCAACCTGAACATTCAGGAAGTCACCATCAGCGATACCCCTCAACCCTTTGATTATGATGGGGAACGGTTAGAAATTCACCTCACCCAACCCACTCAAGCAGAACATCCCCTCACCCTGGTGGTCACCTACGGGGTGGAACAGCCCCAGCGTGGCCTCTATTTTATCGCTCCAGATGCCCATTATCCCAACAAATCCGTCCAAGTTTGGACCCAAGGGGAAGATGAAGATTCCCGCTTCTGGTTTCCCTGCTTTGACTACCCTGGACAACTTGCCACGTCAGAAATTCGCGTGCGGGTTCCCAAACCCTACCTCGCCATTTCTAATGGGGAACTGATTTCCACGGAAGAAGAAGGCAGCGATAAAATTTATCATTGGTTCCAAAAACAGGTTCATCCCACCTATTTAATGACCTTAGCGGTGGGAGATTTTGCCGAGATTTGTGACGAATGGAACGGCAAACCTGTGGTTTACTATGTAGCCAAAGGTCGCGAAGAAGATGCCCGTCGCAGTATGGGTAAAACTCCGCGCATGATGGAATATTTTAGTCAGGCATTTGGCTATGCTTATCCTTACCCCAAATACGCCCAAGTTTGCGTGGAAGATTTTATCTTCGGGGGAATGGAAAATACCTCAACTACCCTGTTGACCGATCGCTGTTTGTTGGATGAACGCGCCCAACTGGATAACCAACGCACGGAAAGTTTAGTCGCCCATGAACTCGCCCACCAATGGTTTGGGGATTTAGTGGTGATTAAACATTGGTCTCATGCTTGGATTAAAGAAGGGATGGCTTCTTATTCCGAAGTGTTATGGACCCATGAAGAATATGGTCCAGAAGATGCGGCCTATTATTTGCTCAATGAAGCGCGGAGTTATTTGAATGAAGATAAAACCCGCTATCGGCGACCGATTGTCACTCATGTTTATCGGGAGGCGATCGAACTCTATGACCGCCACTTGTATGAAAAAGGCGCTTGTGTTTATCACATGATTCGGGCCGAGTTGGGGGATGAATTGTTTTTTAAAGCGGTTCATACCTTTGTCAACGATAACGCCCATCAAACCGTAGAAACCGTGGACTTGTTGCGGGCCATTGAAAAGGCCACGGGTCGCAATTTGATGTTCTTGTTTGACCAATATGTGTATCGCGGGGGTCATCCCGATTATAAAGTCTCTTACAACTGGGATGGAGACAGCAAACTGGCGAAAGTCACCGTCACCCAAAGTCATGTCAAAACCACCGGGGAAAAAGGGAATGAGAAGGAGTTATTTGACCTCAAAATTCCCATTGGATTTGGGTACAAGAGTGGGGAACCGTTGAAAACCTTTACCGTGCGTGTTAATCAGCGGGAACAGAGTTTTTATTTTCCCCTAGAGGAGAAGCCGAGTTATATTAGCTTTGATGTGGGCAATGCCACCCTCAAAACAGTGCAGTTAGAGTATCCCGTGGCTGAATTGAAAGCGCAATTACAGTGCGACCCCGACCCGGTGTCTCGGATTTATGCAGCAGTTGCCTTGGCGAAGAAAGGGGGATTAGAAGCGGTTAAAGCCTTGGGTTGTGCTTTAAAAACCGAAGGGTTTTGGGGGGTACGCTTAGAGGTGGCGAAACAACTTGGAAAGATTAAACTGGACCAAGCCTTTGATGAATTAATCGTAGGATTAGAGGATGAAGATGCGCGGGTGCGATATGCGGTGGTGGAGACATTGGCGCATCATAAAACCCCGGAAAGCTATCAGGCGATCGCCGAGGTATTGGAAAGGGGAGATGCCAGTTATAATGTGGAAGCGGCAGCCGCCCGAGCAGTCGCCGCAATCTGTGCCGGGAAACGGAATGAACCTTTGGATGAAGGGGATGCGATCGCCCGGTTACAAAAAGTGTTGGAGGAACGCGCCGGATGGAATGAAGTGGTGCGCAGTGGGGCAATTTCTGGCTTAAGCAAGCTCAAAACCTCAGAAGATGCGCTCAATATCATTCTGGATTATACCGCCAATGGTGTGCCCCAACCCCTGCGATTAGCCGCAATTCGTGCCGTCGGGGGGATTTCTACGGGTCAAACCCCGGGGAATTTAGAGCGAATTTTGGACCGTCTCTCGGACTTATCTGCGGAAACCTTTTTCCTGACGCAAGTTGCGGTAGCATCGGCGTTGGGACAAATGGAAACACCCAAAGCGATCGGGATTTTACAAAGTTTAGCCGATGCCACGCCCGATGGCCGGGTTCGTCGGGTTGCAGAAGAAGCGGTTGCCAA
Source organism: uncultured Laspinema sp. (assembly GCA_964442465.1). Classification (GTDB taxonomy): domain Bacteria; phylum Cyanobacteriota; class Cyanobacteriia; order Cyanobacteriales; family Laspinemataceae; genus Laspinema. The sequence continues at coordinate 32,224 of CAYUEH010000005.1, forward strand.
GGTTGAGAAAAATATTGGATCGGATAAAGCGGTGAAGCAATTACGCCATGAACTGGATCAGATTAAGAAAGAAAACCAGGAACTCCGCAGTCGGTTGGAGAATTTAGAAGCGAAAACCAAATAAAGCGGTGATACCCAATCCGGGTATCAAAAGTCGTGTTTATAGATTAGCCTGCTTCGGCAGGCTTCGTCTTTTTTTGTGAAGAATACCTATCCTTCCTTGGTAGAGGCGATTCGAGAATCGCCAGTCTATCCAATTGTCCTAATTTTCTATTGGTGTGGCAAAGATAGGCAT
>CAYUEH010000006.1:0-32465 GCA_964442465.1 uncultured Laspinema sp.
CGATCGCATCTTGGCAATGGAAAATAGCGTTCGGGGTATCGCTGAACCCGCCTCCATTGAGGATAACAGTTGCTTTGCCCCAGCCTTAACGACCTTTTGGGGTGAGCCGATGGAATCGGGTGTAGGTTAGGGCCAAAAATCCAGTGTTGCGATTTGCGATGGAAAAAATTGGTTTTTTCGTTGGTGGCGATCGGTTAATCGTGACTGAACCGATCGCCGGACTTGCTCCTCATATTTAAAAGTGATTACCGTTGAGTTGTTGGAGATTTTTGGTTTGATTTCAACACTCATAGTTTTATATTTGCAGGAAAATCTTTGAGATTTAAAATCTTTAATTTATTGACAGCATTAAAAAAATTAAAAAATAAAGTACATTGAACTAAAGTAGCAGTTTAATGTACTTTATTTTTTAATTAGAAGGTTTTAGAATGGAATTTCTTCATCGATATCAACGGGGGAATGACCATTGGATGAAGCAGTTACCACAGCGACAGGCTCTCGCTTTTCAGGAGAAGCTGCTGGGGCATTGGCAACGCGAGGTTGAGTGGTCGGTTGATTAGGAGATGGAGTAGTAGTTTGATTGGGACCCAGAGGAACTTCTACTGGGTTTCCTTGGCGGATGGTTTGGGCTTCTTCGACGTAGAAGTTCGCGACTTTATCTTTGCGGGTTTGGCACTCTACGGAAAAGATGTTGATTTCGCCAATGGCCACAACAACGCCAGTCATGCCTGTTTGGGCAATGGTTTGTGCGGTTGGACCATAAGCGGTGAATGCCAGGGGACGAACTTGGGTTTGTTTGCCGTCAAAGAATTGAAATGAACTAAAACCCATCACCTGAATGTTGCCATCAGATGTATGACCAATTTGGATGGAATCAATCCGTAATTTTAAGGAAAAGATATTCATGTTGAAAATCTCCTAATTCAATTGTTCACAAAAAAAGCGCGACCGCGCCAACAGGCCCGACCGCGCTCATCAAGATGTAAAGTCAATTTAAAAATTGTTAAAATTGGGAGCAGAGTTGTTCTCAGATGTAGGAGCAGATTTGCGTCCAAGGAGTTCTAATCGGCGGCCTTTGATGACAGGTCGAGAACGAACTTCTCCCGTGTTGGGGTCCGTCCATTCATCTAGCTTAAAAGAGCCAGAAACGCCGACTGTAGAGCCTTTTTGTATATAGTTAGCACATACTTCTGCTGTTTTTCCCCAGAATTCTACGGTGAACCAATTGGGTTGGTCTGAATGAGAGTTTCGATTTACAGCAACAGAAATTTTAGCCAGAACTCGTCCGGACTCGAAATAGCGGATTTCAGGGTTTTGGCCAACACGCCCTACGATGTGAGCAGTATTCATAAGGTCAACTCCTTGTTTTTGATGTATTTTTTTCACAACAATGGCGCATCTGCGCCCAATTAATTTAGGTAATTTGCTACAAAAAATAAACCATGAGTTACGCCATCTTTCACCCTAAAAACTAAATGTAGAAGCATTCGTATAGAATGTCACTACATTTAGCTTGAAGTCAAAATTTGCGTAAGTCTTGTGGGGTTAACGCTCGCGCACTAGGGCAATCCCTGCTAAGGCTAAGGTATTTTCTTGCAAGTTGGCAGTTGATGGGGTTGCAGTGGTAAGCGGAGCTATGCCGTAGGCGATCGCCTCATTCGATGGAGCCTGGGTAGCGGTTGAGGTGGTTGTAGCGGTAAGCGGAGCTATGCCGTAGGCGATCGGCTGGAGGGTTGGCGTGATGATCGCTCAACGAGGCAATTGCCCCGGATGCAGCTACAATCCAAGGATGGATGGCGTTTGGGTGGGGCATGGGAGATGAAGCAATCAAGCATCATCCCCCGTAAATTTTAACTACAAATCGCTACGGGCATTAAATGGTTCTCAACCAGAGACAAGATTTGAGAAGCCTGATTGTCCGAAATACCGTCAAAAATAGTTTGGGGCAAATAAATCGGTGCAGGACAAGAGGTTTCTTGCAAATCAGCCAGTTTGACGATACATTGCCTCAAAGCTTTGATGTCAGTTTTCTCACCAATTTGAGTGAATAAGTTGACCACTGATAGGTTGTTGGATATCGGAATTATCCGGATATCGCCTAAGCAACAACAGAGTAAACTATCTTGATAGGACTCGTACACGATAGGATAACGTTCACATATTTGCTGAGATAGTTCAGTTATCACTCCATTGGGACTAACCTGATGACAAATGAACCCATAGCGGATATCGAGCAAATCATAATTGATTGTGAGTGACTTATGACTTAGTAAATTCCACAGTTCAGCTGCCATTGACAGTAAACTATTCAGCCCATTTTGCTTTACTTTTAGCATGATGTCCGATTGCCCAAACGGAAAATATTTGTTTTTGTACGAGTCATTAAATTTGTCGAACTGCTGAAGGTATTCTAATTTTTCAGGATTTTCTCGCAGATGCTTGTACCACAATAGGATATACCACTGCACCCCGAAATCATCTATTTTATATCCCTTGTTATTCATCCTGAGCGGCAGAATACAATCGCCTATTTTCCAGCCTATCTGTCGAACTCCTGCGTTACTCAATTTCCTTGATTCTTTCCAGTCTTCGGGGAATATTACGGTTCCATTCGGTGATTTAAAGACCTTTGCTGCATAGTAATGATTGGCTATGCAACGAGTTTCGTTGAATACGCTAACATAGCTAAAGAACGAGGTGAATTGTTTATGGTCCTTTTTCTGGCACTGGAAAATCTTCATTTTCTTTTTCTTATCTACGTCGCCTTGAGCAAGCGTTAGCTTGATGTTGGCAAAATTTAGCCGTTATTTTAATTTGTTTGCTATTCTATTTACTTTGAAATATTTTGGATTCTTCCATTGGTTTTTAATTTTTTCAGCAAACAAACAACTTATTGACGAGACCTATTTTGTCGCTGATTGAGTTGTTGTTCTGCAATTAAGGCCCGATTTCGCATCTCTTGAGCCACTTTATCAGCGGCAAAAGCCCGTTGATTGGCCTGTTTGATTTCGGCTCTGCATTGGGCAGCACTGGCATTTTCGAGTTGAGTGCTGTTGATGCTAATTCCAAAGAACTCAAAATTGAAAGTAACCCATCCGAAATAGACTCCGCAGACCAGCCCCCCACCGAATAATGTGCCTAAAATAAAGTCTTTCACCGTAGATACCCCCGATATTTTAATACGTTTCTAATCGCTGTTGCTCGTCTGTTCTGGTCCCATCTGATGCAAGCGGTCCGCCACTTTTCAGAGCGATGCGGATAAGACTTGACGAAATCGTGTGCTTGGTTGCGAGGATTAGAGCAAATGTTGAACAAGCCACCCGCGCTCAATTGACCTGAGTTTTCATCCCGAAAAGACTCGACTCTTGTGGTCAGAATCAAGTCTTCTCCTCGTAATCCTTTCTTGTGTAAATCACCCGCCACTTTGGGGGCAACATCGCTAACTCTGGGTGATGCCTGATTCCACAAGTCGAGAATGTTTAAAAATAATTCAAAATTTTGTTCCGGTGGTAGACCGTGTTTTTCCATTCGCGAAGCAATCAGATTCACTCGTGATTGTGTCCGCTCCAAGCATCCTTTATTGGCTTCTTTTAATGTGCCGCCACGTCCATAATTGCTGCACCAGCCTTTGTTGAAAACTCTTCTGCCTCCAATCAGACTTGGGTCAATGTGTCCGTGGATTAAACTCGTGTATTGTCCGGATACAGTCATGTTTCCCTCAGCGTGACCGATCGCCAACACAGCAATCGAGTTCATGTTCTTGGCAACCTCGGCAATCGCTGGAGGACTACGGTAGGTAACTTGATTGATGGCTTGTACCGTGGGCTGAACGAGCGGACTATCGGCAAGAGTTGGTATTGGACTATTCAAAGCGATCGCCAGTACCAAACCCAATGCTGCATACATCAACCATAAATAGTTGAATTCAGCCGTCTGTGGTAGTGGTTGCGCCAGTCGTTGCGTCAGTTGTTTGGCGTACAATTCCCCTGCGCTACTCAATGAACCTAGAAAAAACTCTGTGTCCAGATTAGAATTGCGATTCCGTTGCAGTTTCGGTGAAAAAAATGCAGCCAGTCCAAGGAACAGAGCAGTGATAGTGCCAAAAATTGTGAATCCGCTCCATGCTGCTGCTAAAGTATCCGGAATCGTTGCCAACTGACACATCTGCTTGGCTCCAGGTGAAAGCAGTAGGCACGGCATCGTGTTGATTTTATAATTGATTCCACCGATGGCGATCGCACCTAAGCTGGCTCCTATCAAAATAGACGGCAAAAGTTTCAATTTGATTGGCCTCCTGTTGCTAAGAAATCGCGATAGTCATCGATGAGAGGCTCGGTGAGTTTTCGGTTTGTAATGCGATTGCCACGCACGGGTATCCCGTCTGTACCAATGGAATATTCGTGAATTTGGTTGTGAACGTGAACGCCACTGGTTCGTCCAGTTTGACCCTGGATGCCAATATCCTCTCCTTTGATAATGCGATCGCCCGGTTGTTTTGTCTGAGAACCCTTTACCAAATGCCCAAACAGCCAAAGTTTGCCACCGTCACAGGCAACCTCAACAATCTGACCCGCACCAAAACCCGTTGAGAGGTTTCCTGTCCGACCTTGGAACCATACCCGGCCAATGACTCCATTGCAAGGGGAAGGGATAGGGACGGCTGTTGACCCGTCGCGTTCAAGCACATAATCATAAGAACCTGTTGGGGTATCATCGTAAAAATGAGGACCGCGATGTTGTTTCAGTGGTTTGAATGGGACAATTTTTGTTTGAGCATCTGGGGCTGTTGTCTTGTTGGGTTCCTGGTGAGTCGCATTGGTTACCGTCATCGTTGCCGGTGAATGAGTCCACTCGTAAAGTTTTAGGGTGCGTTCGGCCACGCGGTTGAGTCCGGGGATTAACATGAACGAGAGCAATGTTACAGAGGCGATCGCACAGACAGCCCGACCTCGACTCACCGCTGCATGATGTTCGGCAATGACTCGTTCTTTCTCGGCGGCCAAGGATTCGAGATGAGCCAGAAATTGTTGGTTCTCTGCGATGATGCGATCGCGTTGTTCCTGGAGTTGCCGCTCGGTTCGCAGTTCTCGTCCTTTGAGTTCACGATATTGGAATTCTGGCTCTAATTGCTGGAGTACATCAAGTGAGGTTTGGTTCATAATGCTTGGCAGGGACCGGCATAGACTTCGACTGCTGTGCAGTTGGCGCGTTGAGGTGGCGGTTGTGGTGGCTCGTTCGTTGCGGCGGGTGGCGTTTGGGGTGCGGGCAGGGTCGGGATAATTCTAGGTTTGGGAATCGTTTGAATCGACTGTTGTGCTGATTTTTTTAAACTGGGAATAAGTGCAAATTGACCGATTCCTGGTCGGGCCATGTCGAGTCCGAATAAAATTAGCATGAGCAGGACGAGCAAACCTGGGATTCTAGGAATTATTATCGAGCGCTTCATTAATTGGGTTTGTGTAGAATTTTAGCGAATACCAAATAAAGCGAGTTGAAGGCTTTAAAAATCTAGGGTGATAATAGAGTCAAACACAGAATTGGGCAAAAATTATTTTTGGCTATCTGATGTTTCATCTTCATTAAACAATTTGACAAGGGCAACACCTGTTCCTAAACTAGCCCCTGAAGTTGCTGCCATTGCAGTTGCACCACCACGAATTATCAGGAAAAATAGAGTGCTGCCACCCGCAATTGCTAAGGCATAACCAATGGCTTTGGCAGCTTTCGTGAGCGGGAACTCGCCCCATCTAATTAAAGGCTTACTCGGCTCAATAGTCTTGAGGGAAATAATGGAGTCATTAACTGAATAATCTTGGAGCAAATTGTTCAGTGCAACGAGGATGGGAATTTTCTCGCTAATTTCAACCTCATCTGACCAATTTATCGGATGATTTTCTAAATATTCCCGCGCTTTCTGTTCGAGTTCTTGTTTTTGAAGGGCAGTTAGTCTAGCTTGCAATGCCGCCCCTTTGAGGGGGTTGCCATTTTTATCAGTTAATTTGTTCATGAATTGGCTCCAAAACTAAATAATTAATAGCAAGCGACCAGTGTTGAGATACTGCCGCTTGCTTTGGTTTTATCGAGGTTGTTGATACTGCTCAACGTTGGTCCGCACATTCATGATGCGGCTACTATTAACAGGGATAGGACCGTTGTTCGGGACTGGCCCACCTTGTTGCCGAATGAGTTGGGTTCGGAAGGTGCGATCGCTCTCCTCAACCAACGGACTGCCCAACTGACTCACCAACTTGAGTCCGCGCACCGTGGCATTTCCCGTCCGCGCCGCAACCGGGGCGTTGTAGGGCAGAGGTTCGTTACTAGCCACCCCTGAAATTGCTCCTTGGCAAGCACTGAAAAGGCTGGTGACAATCACGAACAGACCGATGCTCATTGACCAATACGCCAGAGAGCGCCAGGGATGTTTGGGATTCGAGTGTTTCAGCGTGTTGCCGACTGCATTCCCGATGGTGTCAATCGCAGTTCCTGCGCCATCTTTCATGGCATTGGGTGCGCCCTGGAGCCGGACCGAAGCACCAGCGGAGGCGCGTTGAATGGCATTCAACGCATCTTGGGTAATCCGCTGTGCTTGTTGGAGTTGGGTTTGCGCTTGCTGAATTTGAGCTTGAGTTTGAGCATCATTGTTCTCGGTAGGAGTTGGATAAGAATTCATGCTTGTACCTCATTAAAAAGATGAAAAATCTACTAAATTTTGTGACTTTGGTGGGGGTCTGCCAAACAGGTCAAAGTTTGTCATCCCCTCCCTCATCTGGACGATTTTGTTCCAGAAACTGATTGAATTCCAACGCAATGGCCTGTGGGGATAATGAACGCAAATGAGCGATGTCTTCGTCGTCTGTTGATTCAGCGCGAAACAGTTGTTGCCGTTGAATATCTTTGAGGTCTGGCGCGTAGGCAATCTGTCCGCCAGCGCTAGAAAAGCACACAGGATGATAGGGACGAGCTTCGGTAAGTTTTTTGAGTTTGGCAAAGAGTTGGGCTTTTTGGGACTCGTCCGAAGTTGAGCGTTCAATCGCTTTTTTGCAAACTTCAATCGATTTCATGTTAAAGCCCCGACCAATCGCAAACGTACAAAACTGTGCACTAACTGAACCATCAAAACCTAGTTGAGAGACGTAGGGAGATTGCGAGACAATCCAGAGGAAAATCTTGTCTTCCAAGCCAACGAACGCCAAAGTCTCCGCTAGCTGAATAATCGTTTGGCGGTGTTTGGTACCACTGGTTAGGTCACAGTCTTTGGCCGCTTTGAGTAGTGCGGGCCACTCATCCAGGATGAGGATATAGGGTGATGGTTCGTAAACTTGGCCCGACTGCATGGCTTTTTGCCGCTGCTTTTTCCGTTGAGTCTGTTCAGCGATCGCCCTGCGGAGCAACTCAACCGCCATCGAAACGCCCACGCTAGGTTTGTCCAGGTCAATGCTGACAATCACTGGAAACCCATCGGCATGGCACAACCGTTCGAGTCCCAAGAACACGGACCCCTTCGGGTCTACGCCATGCCAAATGACATCTGGACAAATTTGTACGACTTCCCGAATCATCCCGCATAATGTGCTCGTCTTGCCCGATTGGGTGATGGCCGGAATCAGCAAATGAACTTTGATGTTGTCGGAGTTTTGTCCGCATCCAAACACTGCCGCTTGCTGCACCAGATTGAGTTCCGGTTGTTCGGGTTGAGTCTGCGTTTTATTGCCATATCCCAATAGCACGATTGGCTCGGTTGCGGGGGTTCGGATGGAATCGGCAATCGGTTCCGCCTCCTGCGGCTGCCATAAATCCTCACCCACAACACTATCCGCCTCATGCTCGTTCAAAGATTCGTGATTGTGGCTGGGCTTCTTGGGTTGGACTTTGGGTGCGCTTGCGGTTGCGGTAGGCATTGTTCTAGCTGGCTGATTTCCCGTTACCGGGATGGACGTTTTCAACCGTTCGCGCATCGCCTGGGAACTAGCATCGCGCTTTGAGTCCGAACTAGAACCCACCCCAAAAAAGGCAGCGGCGGCAGTTCCCCCGATGGCGATCGCACCGCCACCCACAAGCAAAATCATTTTTGCGTTGGTGGGAACGCCAAAGGTCACTTCTTGGGTTTGGTTGTTGTAGGGGTTGACCAGCACGGGCACCCGCTCCACCCGCTCGAAGGAAGCTGCAAACATCGTGCCACCCACAAGCCAACTCAAAGGGGCCAGTGCCAGCCATTTCAAATTCAAAAACATCAGAATCCTCCAGGGAAGGGGTTGTAGTAGTCCATCGGGTTGACTTGCCCCGGTGCGGCATCTGGGGGCGGGTTGGGTACGACCGATCGCCCGTACATATCCCGCCGTTCCAGTTCGGTGGCCACCGCATCTAATCCTTGCAGTCTGAGTAACGGGACCAGCGCAGTTTTGAGGTTTTCTTGGCCGTTCATCAGGTCCAGGGCGACTGCCACCGCATCGGACTGCGGCAGGTTGGGGTTTTCGGACATGGTATTGACGAGCAATTGCACCATACCCACCGCTTGGGTCAGATGCGGGGACAACTTTTCGTAGACTACGCGCCGCTGAGGTTGGCCATTCTCATCGAGGACAGGTTTTCCGTTAGAGTCCGTTTTTACGTTAGATGGGTCATTCCAAACCAGCGTAGACCCCTCGCCACCGGCACCGAGATTGACTTTCTTCATCGCTTCAATGGCAGAAGCATATTTGATGGCAGCCGGGTGTTTGCCAAAGTTGGGATTGTCGCGATCGCCCCGGGATTCCTGGACTCTGGTATTGAATGCGATCGCCTCGTTGGTAATCGCCATCTGGAGATAGCCCATCGCCTCGGGGTTGTTCGGGTTCAAGTCAAACTGCGTGATTTTGGCAACTTCGCTGATGCGCCGGTTTTGCAGTTGGTTTTGGCTGGATGACCGAATCGCCTCCAAACAAGCCACCTCAGTCGCATTACAGTTGGCCGGATCGACTTGACTGACATGAGTTGCGCTTTGGCTCATCATGCCATCGCTGTGAACGATCGCAATCACCGAAAGCATCAACGTGGCAAACGCTGCGGCCAATCCAGCAAATAAATAGCGGTTGAGTAATAGCCCGAGCAGATTAGCTTTGATTTGGCCTAACTGCAGCAGTCGTGAGTCTTTAACTGAATCATCGGCCAACTCATCAAGGTAGGGATAGTTTGTATCAAATCCTGGATTCGCAACGGTCATGGCTTGCTCTCCTTATAGAAAAATTAGTAATGGACAATGTTGCCGGTGGTGTCAATGCAGTAAGGATTTAGCGCACTTTGTTCTTGCAGAAACAACAGGTACTCGATGACCGGCACGACGAACGCACCCACGAGCAATCCGCCTGCCAACATTGCCGGGGTAAATGCCACTGCCATCGAACCATGTGTCACACAGCCGATCGCCGCGCCAACTAAACTCGACCAAGTGACACCTATCGCCAAATGTCGCGCACGTTTTGCCAAAGTGTTGAGTAATGATTTCATAGAGTTTTTTTCAGTTGATAGAAGCTGTACTGGATGAACGCAACCGAGGCGACTAAACCCAAGCAAATCCCGGTGATGCCACCACCCAAAAGCCGCTCATGCAAGGGTTTGGCGGGCTGGATTGCCACGGCTATCGTGGTGGTGGTGACGGTGGTCAATGTGTGGATTCCTACCGAGGCGACTGCACACCACCGGGCCACCTCCAGCCGTTCTTCAGATTGAATTTTTATTTGGTGCTGGTAGGTGGCGACTGTCGTGAGTGTGTCTTGGGTAGCGCGTTCGGCTAATCGTCTGGTGACTTGGGTGCAAGTGCTTTCGAGGTTGACCCGCTCAACGCTGGAGGTTCCTCCCAGTTGATGAGGGTTACGCTCTGCTCCTTCAACAACTCTAAGGCGTTGTTGACGGCGGACTTTCCCATCAACTCGGATGGCTCCCAACCTTGACGTAAATTGGCATGGACTTGGCGGGCCACGTAATCCAAACCCATTGCCGTCATTTGTTCTGAAAGCGGCTTAAAAGTCGAGTTGAGCAACTCATACATAAAGTGCTGGAGACTTCCGACCGGCAGTTCCGAAGGATGTTGACCATAGCGCGCTTGGAAGTATGTATCTAGCTCAAATTTGTCGGGTGCTTTTGTCTCAGTCTGGTTGGCACTTTTTGCTGCTGCCATCGCTTGTAGTTCGCCGAGGATTTGTTGAGCCAAGACTTCCAAGGGAATGCCGCTCGTTTTAGACTGCTCAACCAGCCGTGGCAACAACGATTCAATCTGCAAAGGATGGTTGAGTTTGCTCGAATGGTTGTTGATATTGCCCTCTCCATCCCAGGTCAAACCGAAAATTGAACAAAATGCTTCAATTTGGTCCGGTTCGATTTCCAGTTGGGTTGCTAGTTCGATGAGATTTGACATTGGGGGGTTCTCCTTTTTCTTCGATGTAATCAATCAGGCATTGCATGACCATTTGTTGACCTCGGTGGCTGGTCTGGGGCAACCAAAATTCTTGCAACGCCAGCTTTAATGAGCCGCATCCGGTCATCTTGAAAAATACATCCTGCAATCGCAGGGCTTTTCCCTTTTTGACGACCCTATCTCGATAAATGTCGTAATTAATGTTTAGCTTGCTAATCCCGAACCAGGCAAAATGGACCATCAACACCTGGTTGAAATCGATGAAAGTGCCGTTGGGACCTTTGGGGACTCGCAACCCGACTAAGGGCAGTTCTGTATCCACCATGTAATGCCGGAGGGTGTCGTATCCGCAGCCATAAAGCGCGATTAGCCGCCCTTTGGTGTACGGGGTATATTCCGAAATTATCTCGACGGTTTTGGGTTCCATACAACATAACGTCTAACCTGTTTTATTTACGACCCCGGCCTAAATTGATACAAAATTTTTCCCCAGCGCATTAGTAATCCGAATCCGCTGGCTTTCTATTTAGTCCTAATTTGGGTCGAAGTCGCAATTCGTTACTTTCATTAAAGTCTGCCAATTAAAATAGTGCAACCCTTAAACGAACAATTTCTGGTCAATTTTAAGCCGAAAAAATTCCCCTCCATCGGGAGGGGAAGGTCGATATTTTTGTTGGTCTAACTAAAGATTAAAAGCGGTTGCCCATTTTTTGGATTTCGTCGGGATAGGTCTGGGTCAGCAATTCCAGTAGGTATGTGGATGGGCAAGGAATTTTGGCAAAGGGACTCATAACAATAACATCTGGTGACCGTTGGCTTGTGTGTCGCTGCGATGGGTAGTCTTGGCATGGGTTTGGATTAGGTTACAATCTGTACATAAATGCGACGCCTGTTCGCTGATTAAAAACTAGGTTGAGTGTTCGGGGATAATGGGCGTTTGGGTAGCTTGGTAATATTTGATGAGCGCTGCCATCATCTCTGAGGTCAGTTGCACCGTATGCTTTGCACCACTGACTTCGGCAAACTGAACAATGGCATGATTTTGAGCGAGGTCAATTTGGGTGATGCTGCCATTGCGATGTTTCCAGATGAGGCGAGTGCCAGACTCGAAGGTTTCAGTGGAAAATTCAGGATGTGGCATAGTAGTTTTTCCTAAATCGTGGGTATTCCGTTTACTGGACAGTGAAAATTATCCGTTATTTTGGCCTGCAACCGATTGTTGGCGTCGAATGCTAACTCGATGCCTTCGGCTTGCTCTAGGTGGTTGGCGATCGCATCTTCGCCCAACTTAAAAATTTGGCCGGGGCTGTTTGGTTGGTACGTCAATTCGGCTAGGGTGATTTGTTGGGTCTGTTTTCGAGCGGCATACTGCACGGTTGCCAGCACAATCCATTTTGTCGGAACGCTACGATGATTGAATTTCAATTGGTATTGGGTGTAGTATCCCGTTCTACCCGAGCGCTTGCCATATTCGATTTCGGTTGTCCGAATTAGTCTGAGCAGACTGAACAAACTCGCTCGACCCAACGCAAAAAGTTCTGGCGGTTGGTAGCAACTCAAAATCGTTGTCAAATCTTTTTGAGCGCTGTCTACCGGGTTGCGTCGCTCAGTATGAGTCTGGAGGAAATCAGCTAGACGCAATCGCGCGGTTTCTTCCTCAAATTCTCGTTGGTTTAGTTGGTTAAAAAGCCACCACCACGTTGGCATTCTGCACGGCGGCTCCAATGCCCAGTAATGCAGTAGCCAAGGTGTTTCTGGGTACTTCAAATATGGGTCAAACTCTTCAAACAACCAGCGGCCTCTGGCACTTGGTATCAAACAGTTTTGTTGATAATCCGCTAACTTAAGGACGACTAGCCAATAAACGGTGCTGTCAAATTGGCGGCTACCAATTCCCAATCTAGCTGGAATCTCCGGTCGGGAATATTCTAATGGCGACGATGCGGTAAGCGAAGCTATGCCGTTGGCGATCGCATCCCACACCCGCCGCAACCGCAAGGCTTCGGGATGCAATCCTTGATGGCTGCCTTTGACCTCAGCAAAATCCACTAAAAAGTGAGTCCCTAAATTTAGTTGAAGTTGTTGCATTATAAATGCCTCCAAAATCGCAGACTTACGGCCAAAGTCACGACACCCAATAAAAACAGATAATAACCAATCCAAAACATTGGAATCCTCCTAAAATAAGTGGAGTTGTTTGTATTCTGAACCCGCATTACTCCGGGATTTTGATTTTGATTTTGATTTTGATTTTGCTGGGCTAGTCGATTGAGTAGAGACCCAATTATGCTGGTTTTTCAGTGAGGATTTAAGTGCCTGATAACTGCTATAACCGCGCTCGTCCAAACATTGGCAAAACGCATCCAACACCGGGATTCCTTCTGGGGTTGTCATTTTTAGGATTTCTGGCACATTTTCAAGTACGAAAAACTTTGGGTTGATTTCGCAAATTAAACGGGCAAACTCGAAAATCAATTGGTTGCGCGGGTCAAGAAGACTACGGTTACGGTTGATTTTACTAAATCCTTGGCAGGGTGGCCCGCCAATAATCACATCAACTTCTCCCCGTTCTAGTCCGAGCCAACCCAACAATTCTTCCCCTTGAAGTTGGCAAATGTCACCTAAATAAAAGTGGGGACAACCTGGAATTTCTGGGTTGGCAGAGCGCCATCCGCCGCCACTAATAAACGGAACTTGGACGGCACTATCCCATTTATTTTGGTTTTGTTTTTGGTGACAGATTGCTGCTTTTTCCAGGTTGATTTGTTCAGCCTCGCTCCCGTAGTGAAATTCGCAGGGATAAGCACCTAAATTGTACATATAGGTGAGTGCAGCATTAACATCATTATCCGCAGCAGCAGCAACTTGAAATCCAGCCTGCATAAAACCTAAACTAAATCCACCGGCACCGCAGAACAAATCAACGACAATCGGGTAGGATTTGCGAGCAAAACACTTTTGTGGCAGCAGCAAACCTGAAGGAGATAGGACAAAATCTTGGGTTAGTGTTAGCAAATGAGAATCTAATGCTACAGCAAAATTTGACATAGTTTATCGATTCTTTTTGCGAGATTTTTTGCCAGTAGATGTGCCAATTTTGCTGGTCAATATATCCAGCACTTGTGCCGCATTCTTCTTGCGGTATTCGCTTCGGATATTTCGGGCATACTGATGGGCTTTTTGAATGGAATAGAATCCAGATATTTTTAGAAAAATTGCTCCCATTTGGCCATTGATGAGTTCTCGCAGATAGACACAGCCTGATTGGTCATCCCGCACTACGAACGTGGTCCAGCGCCGTAAGGTGGGTTTTGAGTAGTTTTGGGTGCTAATTTTCATCACGTCTTCCTGTTCCTCTGTGAACATCTGAGCGTTTTTTGTTGGCAATAAAAATGATTGGCGGGTTGATGTTAGGGGGTGGCAAAATTGGAGTACCATTCAACCCGACAATCAAAGCAAGAGTGAACATACATTAACCCTAATTTTGTCGTTGTTTTAGACGGTAAATTAACGATGATAAATACATCATAATTTGTGCATTTTCATTAATTTGAGCCGCTTTTAAACGTTCTTCAGCCAGTTTAAGTGCGTCGAGAAGGTACTGGTCGAGGTATTCAGTAATCGCGTAGATAGCTTCCTGCTCAAATTTCATCCAGGCTTGCACTAGCTCACCGAATTCTTGGGTTGACAGTTGAGGATATTGGTTATCATTCTGCACTACTTCTTGATAGAAGTTTTGGAGATTTCCCTGGATTTGTTCTCGTTGCTCTGGCGTCAAAATCGGCTCAGGATAAGTATAGCTTTTCCATTTTGCTAGAAACGTTTTCAGGTGACGATACGGCCCTAACCAAATTTTATTTTGTTCTTGATCCAGCAACAAACCGTAAGCCGGATAACTATCATCCGAACCTAAATCGCAACCAAGAAGATGAATTTCTAAAGCAAAATGGTCAACGAATGCTGAGTAGACTAGAAAAGAATCAGTGTGGCCACCATAGATATGCTCAAGGTAACAGTTGGTCGCTTGGTACGTTACAACAATGTACCGTTTGTCGGGTTCATTGTCGATTTGCCATGCAGCCAAAAGTTTTGGTGGAATGCCCATTGGAAGTAGGTAGGCATCAGGAATTTCAGTTTGGGGAGTCGGTGCAGACTCAAACTCAAACCCTTTAAAATGGCAGGTGATTTTGGGTGGTTGATTGGTCATGATATTTAATTTGGGCTATTCAAAATTTCAGTGGAACTGCTTCCCAACTCTCATCCCTCACAGAATGAATTCGTTGGATGGATTGAGCGATGCTTTCAGTCTCTCGGTGAATGTTAGAGCGTTTATTGTTTAGGACAGTGGGAAGAAAATGATGGGCGGGTTGATTTGAGTTTTTGACAACATTGGAATATCAATCAACCCGCTAATCAAGGCAAGACTGAATCTAACTTAAACCTAATTTTGTGGGTAGTTGAGGCGAGAAATCAACGAATATAATTGTAGCATGGTTGGGATATCTTGATTGTTCTTTGCCTCATTCAACCGTTTTTGAGCAAGTTCAACCGCTTGGGGAAGGTACTGGTTGAGGTAGTGTGTAATCGCGTCAATGGCTTCTTCGTGAATCCTCCTTTGAACTTGTTTTCTTTGGGCAATTTCTTGCGCTGAAAATTTGGGAAGTTCGTTGAGGTATTGGATAAGCTCTTGCCGAAATATATCAAGGTTTTCTTGAATCTTTTCTGGCGACTCTGAGGGAAAAATTGGCTGGGGGTAAGCATATTCAAAACTGGTTTTCAGAAAGGTTTTCAGGTAAATATACGGCCCTAACCAAATTTTATTTTTTTGTTGGTCTAACAGCAATCCGTAAACCGGGTAGCTATCGTCGGAACCTAACTCAAAACCAATCAGATGGATGGCTACAGCAAAATGCTTAACGAATGCCGAATACACCCGGGAAGAATCGGTATGACTGCCCCAAAGATACTCTAAATAGCAGTTTTTGGTTTGATAGGTTAAGACAACATACCGTTGAGCAGGTTCATTTTCGATTTGCAACGCGGACAAAAGTTTTGGGGGAATGCCCATTGGCAGGAGGTAGGCATCAGGAATTTCAGTTTGGGGAGTCGGTGCAGACTCAAACTCAAACCCTTTAAAATGGCAGGTGATTTTGGGTGGTTGATTGGTCATGATGTTTAATTTTGTTCAAATTTTTCAGTAAATTGCCAGATTTTGGTAGTCAATCCTTCGATTTTTTGGCAGGATTGGATAAACTTGTCAGCTAGTTCTTGATTGGGGAATATGGCCAGGATGTTGCCTTTGTCTTCGGTTATGCCGCTGCCTATTTCCGCTCCTTGGAATAAACCGCCTACCGCACTGACGATTACTCGATAGAAGTGGCTTTCTTCTGGAGGAAAATAAATATCAACGGCTATTGTTTTAGTCTCCATTTTGGGGTAGTCCTAAAAATCGGAATGTAGTTAGATCCAACACCGGAATGTTCGACTCTGCCTCCAATTTGAACGGGATAGGCAGAGCCAACAACTAAAAATTAGCGGTATAAGACTGGGCTGCTCAGTGTGACCACAATCGTGTACTTAGTATTCGTTCGGCAGCATCAAAACTTTTTGAGTGAGATAAAGTTTGATGTGTGACAACGGGAAATCTGTATATTCAATCTCCTGCGTTAGGACCGGGTCGTTTGTATCCCGCAATAAAGTAAGCACTGCCGAATTGTTCTCCACCGCCAGTTCCCAAAGCTGAAAATCTTGCAGCATCGGGTCATTTTTGACGCGGGTATCCGGTTGGTAGGAGGCGATCGCATCTATCAGCCAATGGGCCTCCCCTTTCTCAGCCAGGTATTGTACACCATCAGTCAACACGAAAGCGCCAAGCCAGTGGCGGTGATAGGCAGTGGTGCCGATAAATTGTCGGAGTTCGGATTCGGTGAGTTCGGGCATCAGATTTATTATACCAAGATAGTTCATTTAATCTGAGCGTTAGCTCACTATTTATTTTGAATTTGGCCTACTGGACTGTTAGTTTGAGCTTGACTATTTCGCCAATTTAATGGTTGTTTTCTGTTTCCAGGGGACTTTGTATGACAAAAGGTTTTGCCGATGTTTCAGCAAATTTAAAATTTTGATGTTTTTTGCGATAGCGGAAGTTTTTTTGGGGCTATTGTTCTTTTTTCAGGTACATCCCCCATCAAAAATATTTGGCGATTTTTTTAATTTCTTCAGCCTGGAATTGGGCCAATAACGCCAAAAGTGCAGTAAACGGGCAAGGAGTGTTTGAAAAGCTCAAACCCGGACCCCATTTATCAATTCGCGACTCTGAGATGGTTTGGCCCGTGAACTTAGTCAAGACAGCCGACAAAAACCGGAGACAGCGCGAACGACGGCCAGACCGGGGGTTGAGTTTGTCTCCGGCATGACGCAACGGCAAAAATCGGTCACAAAATTCTTCCGGACTCATGGTGGTCACGATAGATTGGCTCGGTTGCTGAGTAGATTGATTGCTCCGGTTGAATGCTGCATACATACAAAAATCTCCTGATTTGATGGGAATAATTAACGGATAATTTTTGGCGGCTTAGAATTAATAGACACTTCCATCTCTCACCGACAAACCTTTTATATGGCTTGGGTGGGAGGTCCTTATTATCTGAGTTTTATCTTAAGTGAGAGCCTATTAAAGGTAAAGGCTGTTTTCAAGAGCGTTGTGCTTGACCCAACGGAGACAATTCCCAGTCCAGTCGCTTTTTGAGTTCCTGATTTTCTTGCTGCACTTGGGTTAGCTGCTTTTTAGTGTCATACAACTGGGCATTAAGTTTGGTGACCTGCTGCTGCCACTGCAACACCTGTGGGTTTTTTTGCGGATCCTTATACCGGGCGATCGCCTCCGTCGCTTGGGCTAAAGAATGTTGCAACTCCTCAATCTGCAACTGTTTTTCTTCAGCAACCGACCGAATTTGCTCTTGGGCTTCTTCTACAGCAACAAAAGTGTCCGCCGGTGGGAGGAAGACTTCGACTGCTTCCATCTGTTCGCCGTAACAAATAATTCTTGTTTTTTCACCAGAAAGCTGAACTTGGAAGCGATTCAGGGTGTCCCTTTCCTCTGGCAATTTGACAATCTGACCGAGGCGATCGCAATATTTACGGTTGTCGTGATTGACAATCCGAACGTAGGAGCCGACCGTGAGGGGTTGAGGTGCGGGTTTATCTTGTTCCAAAGAGCGGTGGGCCTCGGCTAATTGAATTTCCAGCGCCATGACCTTGGCGGTCAGATGGGAATTGTCGGCATATTTCATACTGGATTCTTTCGCCGCCATCTCTGAAGCGAGAGCCTCATAGCGTTGCTGCATTTCCTCAAGCTGAATCAGCAGTTGCTGGTTCTGCTCTTTCAACTGCTCCAGGACTTCATCCGACCGGGTGGTTTCGAGGTGTTCAATCTGTTGTTGGAGTAAATGAATCTCTAAATCTTTCTGGGCGTTCTCGTGGATGAGCTTTTGCAGTTGTTGGTTTTCTTGTTCGAGGCGATCGCGCTGCGCTTGGAGTGCATGAATCAGGGCCGTCGCCTTGTCCGCTTCTTTGAGTTGCGCGGTGAGGTCTTTGACTTGGCGTTCGAGTTCAACCAGGCGGTCCGACTGTTGGGATTGGGGAACCACCGACGCGAGTTTTTGCATCATACCCAAAGCTTTGTGGAGGTGATGATGCCTGGGTATTACATTAGCGGAGTTTCCGGCGTCTGCTTGGGCCAAATTCCGAACGCAAGCTCGAAATTCTTGGGAAGCCGTGGCATCTAAACCCAAACCGCGTTCTATCCATTGCAGTTGCGCTTCCGGGATTTCTTCATCGGGGTCCCCACAGTTGGCGAGGAAGGCAGTAACCGCAAAATTAGTTTTGCGTTTGGGTTGGGGTTTGATTAGTTTGGAGATGTTCCAATCGGTCAAGGTTTGGACCGCCTCAACCAAATGGTCGGTGAGCACCACCGGCGCGGCGGCGTCCGGTTGGGACATTTGAGCTAGACGTTGGGCCTCCGCTTGCAGTGTGGCTAAACTTTCCTCGTCCATCTCGCAGGAAGCATACGAAATCAAGCGCCAGTCGGCCAGGGTGGCCGCTTGCCCTAACGTAATCATTTTCTGGGTCTGGCGGATGCTGGCGACCGTCTGTTTTCCGGCTTTGAGCAGTTTCACAAGTAAATGCTCATCGCCAATTTTGGTGAGTTCTTTGACAGCACTGACACTCCAGGACTGGACCGAGTTGAGGATGAGCTTTTGGATGCGTTTACGTTGCGAATCAAACCACTGGGAAATCTGGATGAGCGACCGGGCCATCCAAGTGGAACCCCCAAAGTCCGAGGATTCGAGCCACTCATTAAACCTTTGAGAGCCTTCGGTCGAACCATTCTCTTCGCACAGTTCTTGGAGGATTTGCCGGAAACTGCGCCCAATCTCAAGGCCCCTAAAAAAAGTGTGGTGAACAAATCCGAAAAACTGTTGTAACGTTTCCAGGGCTTGGGTTTGGAGTTCCGGCGAACCCAAATTGCTGTAATTGTATTCTAAACGCAGGTTTAGCGGAATCGAGCTAAAACATGGTTTAGCTGTAGATGCTTGTAAGGTATTCATGGTATAGTGAGTCTAGAAATATTTTTGGTCTAGGCGAGGTGGTACTCGCCTTTTTGCTGTCTTAGTTGTAAACTAGCATACTACTATGCTAATTTTTTCGTCAAGGATTTTTGGGATTTTCTTTGTAAACCATTGTAAATAAGTCATCAAAAGACTTGAGTTGGAAGTAACCTGCAATGGTTGAAAGTGTTTCCCGGTCTATCCGCCGGAAGCTATTATATTGGTAGGCTCGGATACCTGCCGGAGCAATTCCGGTGTCTTCGCTTAACTGTTGTTGGGTGAGTCCCCGTTGCTGCATCAACTCGTCAAGATGGCAGATAATTTCAGGTTTGTGAATGTCCATTCGCTCCGTTGGCAAGATCATTTGGTTTAGCATTCAAGTATCCTAGCCTTCTATAGAGTTGAATGGTATCGAGAATTTATTGCCGCTGTAAAGATGCAATGGGACCTTCCTCTACAGGAGTTGAGAGAAATTTACCAATGACCCTGAATCTCAAGAGCGATCGCATTTTTAGACAAGAGCAATGACCAGATGAGTTGAAAACTCTATAGGGCAGGGCGGGTGGTATCTCATCTTTTTTGTAGCTTAAACTAGATATGTACTTATTTACACATCTTCGTTGTGAAGAATTGTAAAGAACTGGTCGAGGGAGTCAACCTCAAAGAAATCCAGTAGTTTTTCTAAGCTGGCCTTGTCGATTCGACTAAAGCGGTTATTCTGCAAGGCCCGAACTGTGATGGGACTCAAGCCGGTTTCTCTTTTTAAGTCAAGTTGGGTGAGTCCTTTGCGGGCCATAAATTGGTCTAGGTTGCATTTCAGTTCTCTTCCCACTGGTTAGTCCTTTTGGATGGTCTTGGATTTTAGCTATCTAACTATCTAGGATAGTAGATTAGACCCATCCCACTAAGGGGTTTTCCTTGAAGAATGCGATCGCGCTGGTCTCCGAGTTAGTCCGATTTAGCTCTCCTCCAACTTTTTCCTGGCTTAATTTTATCGATTAATCGAAAATTCGTCAATCCTGAGAATTGTAAATAATTGTGAACAATTCATCTAGGGACTCTAGATTGAAGTAGTTAATCAGGGCGCATAACGTTCCTTTGTCGAACCTCTTGGCAGTGTTTTCTCGGATGTTACGGAGGGCAGCAGCCCCAATTTTTGTTGCTTCACTTAGCTCCTGTTGAGTTAGACCCCGCTCCTCCATTAACTCGTCTAGTCGGCAATGAAGCTCGATTTCAACGTTTTGGAGTGCCGGTCTTTTGTTCTGTGGTGTGTATGGAGGGGGTTGTCTAGCAGGCATAGACCTTGTTGATTTGACAATAAACAGTCAAATCGTATTGTCCCTTGCTTCGTAGATTTTCTGTGGGTGAATGAGTGCGATCGCGCCGGTGGCCAAGTTAGCCAGATTGAGCCTTTCTTAGAGCTGGTGAACTTTCTTTGCTAGAATAAAGATAGCATTTATCGCATTACTAGCAATTGTTACTATTGTAAATTTTCTTGAAGCCCCAAGGTTCAAGAACCAGAAAGCTAAGATGGTGAGCAGAACACCCTTTTCTTCAATGTCAACTCCAAAAAAACACAAACGTCTGAATCTTGTACTGCCTGAGTGGATTCACCGAGGGCTTAAGCGCCTGGTGGCTGATGAAGGCGTCACGATCCAATCCTGGATAGAAGAAACCATCAAATCGGCGGTCCTGGAGGGCGGCTATGCAACCCCTCCCCTCAACTACGACACTCTGTCTGCTCTAGTTCTTGATAACTATAAAGTTTTACAAGAGGAAACCACGATTGCAGGGCCTCGACTGGAGGCGATCGCCGCTGGGGCAGTTGCCTCCGAAGCCGATCTGGTCCGAATTGCCAGGGCACTAGATTTAGAGGAAGAATTTGTCATGGGTCTTGCTCAACAAGAAGCAAACGGCGGTTTAGCCAAGGCCAGCTAACGTTTTCGGGATGCGGTAGAGGAAGTTCCATTCCCCGGGGGCGATCGCAGTTTTGGAAGGGGGACGGAACAGAGTCCCTCTACCTTGCTCGCTCGGGATAGAAATAGCAGGCATGGTACAATCGCGATCGCTGATTTGGGTTAATCAAGGAGATTGAATCCCCTGTTTTTGCTTGAAATTCCAACTCTGTGGAGTTGAGAGCTACAAAAACATCGCAGGCGTTCAAGGCAAATGAAAAAGTGAATTTTTATTTTTCATTCTGTTGCCAGATTAGTCCAATCTCCTTTAATTTGTCAAGGAGAATGTAGAAATTCTTGTGTAAAGAAATGTAACCCACCCCAGTTTGAGGGGCCAGTTCGTAGCAATATTACTATTGAATGCTAGGTGAATGAACAGAAGGATAGGCAAGCCACGCCGCAGGTAAGACTGGCGCAATTGGTTACGTTTCTTGGGGAGGTTTTGGGTGAACCGAACGATACAGCTTTGGCGCAGCGGATTGGGATACAGCGCACTGCATTTCATCGACTGAAGGCTGGGGAAAGCACGAATGTCTATAAGCGCAATCGAGAGGCGTTGGTGAACTTTTTAGGCGTGACGGTGGATGAACTCAATGCCTACATCAACGGGGAATTGCCATTAATGAAGCTGGTGCAGAATGTCATGACGGCCCCCAACTCAGCGGTAGCTTTTGAGCAGATCCTAGAGCGTTTACCTTACCTAAAATTTTCTGATCGGTTGCGTTTGTGGGAAATGCTCAACGAAACGATTCTTCAGGCATTCCAACCCTTCCGCAGACATCTCGATCTCATGGGGATGGGTAGAGGGGTAGAACCGATCGCGGATCTGATCCCCGTGATTGGGATACCAGACTTGCTTATTGCCGAGATGAGAGGCCGGGGACTATTACGGGTTGAAAACGGTTGGGAAATTTTGGCGTCGGAATCAACCCTTGACGCACAACGGTTGCAAGAGTTGGCATCGGGGGCGCAACCCAATTATTTGGATATCGTCGCTATCGAAGTGCTCCTGAAATCCACCCGGCAACCGGACGGATCTCCTTGGAGTCAATCCGACTTAGAAGCTTTGGTGGAACGCGATTTCGGTGGATTGGCGGATTAGGAACCAGCAGATGAGGGCGCAGAAGATTCTCCTGCCCAGAATGGCGATCCCCTCACATCTTCGAGTTGACGGCTGACTGGGTTGGGGGTTGAAGAAGCAAACGGAGCATCCCGACGAATTGTTGCCGAGGAGGTTTTAAATCCTTTTGCCAATTACTCCGAGGTTTTCAAGTGCTCAAAATGAGCACTTGAAAACCGAGCACTCCCATGAAAGTGCTTATTGAATTCATACCCGGTCCCTCGCAGGTAGCCAACTACCTCAAAGAAAGGGGCCATTTTTCCGTTTCCGTTCGCTGCTGGCTGACCGATCGCCCCGAAGGAAGGGGCCATTTTTTCACCCCGTGCGGTGCTGAGTAACCGATCGCCTTGAAGGAATGAGCCATCTTCTTCATCTGCAATAGGACTACTTTGGGGTTTGGGGCTAGTTGGGTGGGCTATCCAGTCTGGCGATCGATTCGTCAGAAGTTAACCGATCGCCTCAAATGGAGGGGCCGTTCTTTTGTTCTCAGTTGCTGCTGAGTGACTGATCGCTCCGAAGGAAGGGGCCATTCTTTTCTCTGGGAAATAGGACCGCTTTGTTTGGGAGCAGGACCAGTTCTGAGATGAGCGCGGTTTGGTTCGGTTGAGAGGAGTAGGTTCAGGCTCAGGGGATGGCAGGACCAAAGGACTGCCCATCTCTCAAGCGATCCGCTTGCTGCGGAATGACCGGTAAGCGCAGCTATGCCGTAGGCAATCGCCTGGAAAAAAGAAGTCATTTGCAAATAGAACCATTCCATTTTCGGTGGGCCAATAGAGCAAGAAGTGGACAGTTTTTGGGTGAGACGAGCTGTATGTCCTATTTTTTGGGGGATTTCTAGCGTTTTCTTCTGTATCCACTATCAGGCTACATTTTATCTGTCTGATGTGTAATAATGTAGATACCGTAACGTTTCCCATTTTGTCTATTAGAGGATCAAAGATAAAACATCCGCCAAATCAAGAATTATCCGGTAGGAAATTTCACCTCATTTAATTATGAAGATTTCATAATTTTGAACTTCCTTACCAATTATTATGTTATGACCTAAGAAAAGGTGAACGATGTTTAAACTGAATTGAAAGGCTGTGTACCAATGCTCTCGCCTTATACGCGCATAACTGAGGAGTCTCAAACATCAAGGTGTCTGTCTCCAATATAAAAAAACATAGCGGATTGCCTGGATTTAAATGTACCTTCATTTGTAACCACAGCACTATATTCCTAACTCCCCAACTCTATGTCAGAAGTCACAACTCCCATAATCGTTCCAGCAGGCGATATTCAGCCATTGGTTCCATTCACTCCCCCTGGTTCTGGCGGAATGGATATCCAAGATGTGGATGCAGATACCCCAGGCGATGGCACGGGAGGGTCTTCTCCAGTATCCTCCCCGGGGACTGTTCCAGCTAACGGGAACTCTGAGAATTTACCAAGACTTAGCCCCGAAGAGGTCGCGCAACTGCAAGCAAGCTTTGGTGCTGCCGCCGTATTCCAAGGTCAGGCAGGGTTTGACTTTATAATTGGCACTGCTAAGAATGACCTATTCATCACCACCCAACGAAATGAGCTGATTGGTGGCCTCGCAGGCAACGACACCGTATTCGCCGGGGAAGGTAATGATGTGATTGGTGGTGGGAACGATAACGACCTGCTCTACGGCAATCAAGGACAAGATACGATTCGGGGTGACGCAGGAGACGATACGGTCTATGGCGGTCAAGGCGACGATTGGGTGGAAGGAGGTTTGGGTGAAGACTTGCTCTTTGGAGATAAAGGCAATGACACCGTATCCGGCCAAGAAGGCAATGACACCATCTATGGCGGCGAGGGCAACGATTCTTTATCTGGCGGCAAAGATAACGATCTGATCTTCGGCAACCAAGGAGACGATACCATAGATGGGGGCCCGGGGGACGATACTCTGTATGGCGGTCAAGGCAACGACACAATGAATGGTGGGACCGGCAACGATATCTTGTTGGGCGATCGCGGCAATGATATCTTGACAGGTGGCGAAGGGTTAGATACATTCCGCTTCGAGTATTTCCCACAAGAGGGCGAAGCAGCCGTGCCGGTTGCTAATGCCGAAAATGGTAATATCTTTGGTCTGGATACCATTACGGATTTTACCCCGGTGGAAGATAAAATTCAGTTGGATAGTCGAGTCTTTGAGCAGTTACAATCAGGTACTTTATCTCAAGCCGATTTTGCGAGGACGATGGCGTTTAATGCCAATGCCGAAGGGGCGAGTGAAGCCAAAATTATCTACGACCAAACTAGCGGGTTGGTGTACTACAATCCCAGCAGCAATCCGGGGGATGAAGTCCCATTGGTAAAAATCGATCCGAATCTAGATCTCAATCCAGATAATTTTGAGATTTTCTAAATGGATCCGGTGCAGGAACCGAAAGAGGAAATAAAATTAGGGTGGACATTCATTGTCTACCCTAATCGGTATTATTTTTTGATGATGATAAACTGAGGGTGCAAAACCAATCGGAAAGTTATAACGATTTAGGAAATAAACTGTACCAGCAGGGGGATTGGCTCGGAGCGCAACGTTGCTATCTTGAGGCGATCGCCCAACAGGCGGATAATCCTCAATCTTACTACAATCTCGGAGTGGTCCTCAACGCCCAAGGGAAATTAGAGGATGCCGAACAGTGTTATCAAACCGCGATCGCACTCAAACCCGATTATCTTAAAGCTTATAGCAACCTGGGTTGCGTTCTGGTCAAGTCAAACAAAATCTCCGAAGCGATTGCCGTTTACTATCGTGCGATCGCCCTTAATCCCAATTGGGCCCCGTTACAGAACAACCTCGGCCAAGCGTTACAAGCGCAAGGTCAACCCGGTGAAGCATTATCTGCCTACGCCAAGGCGATCTCATTGCAGCCGGATTGGGTTTTACCCTATTATAATGCCGGAAAAATTTGGCAGGTTGAAGGTCAACAGGCCGAGGCAGCTCGTTATTTCCAACGCTGTATCGAACTCGAACCCAATCATCCCTCAGCTTATACCGAATGCGGCTATTCTTTGATGGCAGCAGGTCAGTTAGAGGCCGCCATGAGGTGCTTTCAAACGGCGATCGCCTTGCAACCGGCATTTGTCGAATCCTACTGCGATTGGGTGGAACGCAATTTAACGATTCCTGAGCGACCAGGCCCCCTTGACGAACGCGATCGCGCTCAAATCAGTTGTGCTGCATTTCTTAACGCACTGCAATTGAATCCCGATTCTCCCGAAGTTTATAGCCATATAGCCCAAACTTACCAGCATTGGGGAAATGTTTTATTCCAATATAAGGGATATGAAAAGGCGGAACGGTACTATCACCAATCGTTACAAATCAACCCGAAGAATTTAACGGTTTATGGGCAATTGAGTCATTGTTTAGCAAAACAAAACCGATTGGATGCAGCGGCAGTAGTCTCTGCGATAGCAACCCTGATGGAACCGCCTTTATCCCCGGATAAGATTAGCGCTGAACTTGATAAGAGAACCCCAGGGGAATCTTTGGATGGGGAAGGAATCGCGGTGAAGCGCCACATCCAACCGGATGGATTTTATCTCAATAGCCGAGACTGGATTGAGGCGGTAAAATTTGAGGGGAGTGATTATATTGCTATTCATCTAGGAAAAACTGGACCCGCAGTTACCCCTCCAAATGCTCTAAGCGATCCTTCAGAATGTGGCGGATTGAACTGTTCGCCTTGTCTGAATCGCATTTATCGGCAGTTGTCTCCGATTCTTAGGGGACATGATATCTATCATTTTGACAACCCCAATGGAAAGGCGATCACCCAGGATTCACCGCCTCAATTTGTGGTGGTGGTCCCCCAGGGACGGGTGTGGATTGTGCCGCAAACCAATTCCTGGATGGTGTGCAATGCGATCGCCGTCGTGACTCCGGATAATTCTTTACTCGCTGACGTTTCCCGCCAGTATCCAGGTGCTTTACCCGGTTGCCAGAAACAGGATCCAACGGAACATCGGATTTTTGAGAGAAAAAACCTTCCCCCCTTAACTGAAATTGACGGGACGGTAGCGGTGTTAGCGGGACTTTCTGGAAACGTCTATTTTCATTGGATGGTAGATATTCTGCCTCGCCTAGAAATATTACGACAAGCTGGGATAAATTGGGAAGAAATTGATTATTTTTTAGTCAATAGTATCCGTGAACCGTTTCAGCGAGAAACCCTGGCACGGTTGGGGATTCCCGAAGCGAAGATTATCGAAAGCGATCGCTATCCCCACATCAGCGCCACCCAACTCATTGTTCCTTCGTTTCCCGGACATTTGGGGTGGTTAGAACCTTGGGCCCTAACTTTTCTGAGGCAGGCATTCCTCAACTCGGTTCCCCCATCCAGTGGCGATCGCCCCGAACGAATTTATATCCGTCGCCACAATACCCGCAATCGGCGGTTAATCAATGAAGAAAAAGTTATCGAGTTTCTAGCTCAATTTGGCTTTGAACCCATTGAACCCGAATCGTTATCTTTTGCCGAACAGATTGCGGTATTTTCTCAGGCTAAAATCATAGTGGCTCCCCACGGGAGTGGATTAACAAATTTAGTGTTTTGCCGTCCAGGAACTCAGGCGATCGAACTGGTTTCCCCCCACTACATTAGACCCTATTATGCGGTTATTTGTCAACTTCTGGGATTGTCCCATTATGCGTTAATAGGGGAGGTGTTTGCCTGCTATCCCATTCGAGAGGTGATGTACCAAAACTCCCTAACTGAAGATATTCAAATTAATGTAGAGCGATTGCACGCACTGCTCAAACTTGCGGGTATAATAGAATCGAATTTCTCTGGAGCGGTATCCCCCACTATGCAAGCCACTTTCAACTCGGAAACGGCGGCAGAACAGTTGAATCAACAAGCCGAAGTGTATTTAGCCCAAGGAAAGTTAGATGAGGCTGAATCGGTCTGCCTGAAAGCTATACAGATTCAACCTAATTCAGCCGACAGCTACAAAAATTTAGGGACCACCCTTCAGAGGAAAGGAAAGATAAAAGAAGCGCAACAGAGTTATTTAAAAGCTATCAAAATTAACCCAAATTTTGCCGCAGCTTATGCAAATTTGGGCAGTCTTTACGGGCAGCAACGCCAGTGGGAGGCGGCAATTGCTAGTTATCAGCGAGCGATTAACATAAATCCGAAGTTTGCGGGAGCGTATCGGAATTTAGCCAAGGTTTGGACGCAGTTAAAAAAACCAGCAGAAGCTACAGATTGTTGGTATTTGGCTTGGAGTTTAGAACCGGAGAAGTTTTCGGCGGTTGAATGCGTGAATCTGGGGAATGCACTGGTGCAACAGAGGGAGATGACCCGCGCCATTGCCTGTTACCGATATGCTCTGGAGTTAAACCCAAATTTAGTCGGGGTTTATCACAATTTAGAAGAAGCATTGAAGCGACAGGGTAAAGTAGAGGAAGCGGCAATTTATGGGAGAAAAGCGGTCGAGTTAGGAATGAAGAGCGGGCAATTCCGGCAGGATGCCAGCCAGAGAAATGGGCAGAAAATGGGAAGTTATGCCTGGGGTGAAGATGCTGAGGCGTTGGTGCATTTAGGGGAATATTATTATCAGAAAGGACAATTCGTCGAGGCGATCGCAGCGCTTGAGAAGGCGGTATCTCTACAGCCGAATCTAGCACTGGCTTATAAAATATTGGGAAATGCGAGACTAGCGCTCCGAGAGTTAGAAGCTGCACAGCAGTGTTATTTGAAAGCGCTAGAAATTCAGCCAGATTTTGCCGAAGTTTATGGCAATCTGGGGACTGTGCTGGCGCAACAGCAAAATTGGGAACGGGCAATTTTAGCTTATCAGAAGGCGCTAGAACTGCAACCCACTTTTGCTGGTGCTTATCGGAATTTGGCGAAGGTGTTAGAACGAGTGGGGAAAGCGCAAGATGCGGCAATTTGCCGATATCGGGCATTGAGTTTAGAACCCCTGGGGATGACGGCAGAAGACTGTCTGAAGTTGGGGAATTCTCTGATTATTCAAGGAAAGTCAGAGGAGGCGACTGCCTGTTATCAACGTGCAGTGGAGTTAAATCCGCAGCTATCCCCCGCTTATCATAATCTAGGGGAAATTTTCAGTAATCAACAGCAGTGGGAAGCGGCGATCGCGGCATATCGACAGGCAATCGCGGTGAAAGCGGAGAATGGGCGATCGCACTATGGATTGGCGAAGGCGTTGGGAGCATTGGAACGCTGGGAGGAAGCGGCGACTGCTTATCGGCAAGCAATTCAGTTGAACGTCACTTCGACAGAAATCTATCATCAACTTGGGGATGCACTCCAAAAACTGCAACGGTGGGAGGAAGCGGCGACTGCTTATCGGCAGGCGATCGCGTTAAATGCCGATAATTCTTGGTCCCATAATAATTTAGGGGATGCGCTGACGAAACTGCAACAATGGGAGGAAGCAGTTGTCGCATATCGTCGGGCGATCGCCTTAAATCCCGAGTTCCCCTGGTCTTATTACAATTTAGGGGATGTACTGATAAAATTGCAACGGTGGGAAGAATCTGTCAGCGTGTATCGTTGCGCGGTAAAACTTAACCCCCAACTACCAGGAATTGAAAAGAAATTAGCACGTGCTTTCCGAGAACGAGCAAGATTAGATTTAGATGTAGCCGCTAACTGGGATCGTCTGGCGATTACAGCCAATCCGGATGAAGTAGAGGCCGAGCTTCAGTTCCTAGACATTAAACTGCATACCCCAGGGTGCTACTTAGAATTGGGTAAGAGGTTGGTGGAACAAAATCGCTTAGATGAGGCAATTTCAATTTATAAAGGGGCTATAGACGTATCTCCCGATGACCCAGAAATCTACTTTCAATTAGGTAAGGCTTTCGCTCAGAAAAAAGACCCGGAAAGAGCGTTGGCTGCCTACCGCCGCGCTGTTGAGGTCGATCCCAAGCATTATTGGTCTCATCACCATATCGCCGAAATTTTAGCAAAAAAAGGTCAGCTCAACGAAGCGATTGACAGCTACTCTCGTGCCATTGAAACCAATCCTTCTCCTTCATTCTGGCATTATCATAACTTAGCTCAAATTCAAGTCCGTAAAGGGGAACTAGACCAAGCCATTGCCTCCTACCGCAAGGCAATTGAGGTCAACCCAGACTATTCTTGGTCTTACAGGAATTTGGGCGATATTCTAGCCACGCAAGGTAAAACTGACGAAGCCACAGTCTGTTATCGCCGTGCCATTAAACTTAAACCGAGAATTTTCTAACTATAGAGAGAACTCCTTGTATGTCAGACTTCCTCGCTCGCAAAATTAATCATTACAAAAAAGCCCTACTAATTAAGCCAGATAACGCTGAAGTTTACAGCCAGTTAGCCGAATATTATTACAACCGGGGTCAATTCCAGGAGTCAGCCACCGCTTGTGAAACAGCGCTCAAGATTCAACCGAATTTGGTAAGTGCCTCGAAAACCTTGGCGCTTGTATTGCAAGAGCAAGGACAAGTGGATGCTGCTTTTGAACTGTACAATAGCCTAGGCGATCGCTTGGTGAAAGAAGGAAATCTAGAAGAGGCAATCCCTGCCTACCGCTGGGCCCTTGATCTGAAACCTGATGCCTATAAGGTTTACTATAATTTGGGGGAAATTTGGGAAAACAAAGAACAGTGGGAAGAGGCTATTTATTTGTACCTTAACTGTTTATATTTACAGGAAAAATTGATTAATGTTGAACCGTTATTTCATGAAGCCTATCAAAAAGTTTTATTGGGGAGGAATCCTCTTTATCCCGTCCAAGAATTAATTTTGGTCTACCGGAAGATAATTAAAGAAAAACCGGATTTTTCTCTAGCTTACGTTGGTTTGGGAGACTTGTTGACTCAAGAAGGGAAAGTAGAACAGGCGATTTCTTATTACCAAACTGCTAGTTATAATAAACTCCTCAGTTCTCACCGAGGCTTTGCTAAAATTGATTGCAATCCTCAAAACAAAACCCACCCAAACTTTTTAATTATTGGTATTGGAAAAGGAGGAACAAGTTCTCTCTATCATTACATAATACAGAATCCTAGGATTTTGCCAGCTATTAAAAAAGAAATTCATTTTTTCAATCAAAATTTTGAAAAGGGATTAGATTGGTATTTATCTCATTTTCCACCTATCCCTAAACCCTCTACTTTTTTGACTGGAGAAGCAACTCCTTGGTATCTGGTCAGTTTTGATGCAGAAAAAAGAATAGTTAGTATTTTCCCTGATATCAAGTTAATTATTGTTTTGAGAAATCCGATATTTCGGGCTTTTTCTCAATATCAAATGCAGTTAAAACTGGGAGTAGAACAGAGGTGTTTTCATACAGTAATTGCCTCAGAAATTGAAACAATTGGAAATCTCGCCAGCCCTTCTCAAGCCGACTTTAATTATTGGCAGTCAGAAAAAGGTTGTTTGTTGTTTAGCTTATATGTTTACTTTATAGAAAAATGGATGGCTGTATTTCCCAGAGAACAATTTTTAATTTTACAAAGTGAAGATTTTTATACTAATCCCTCTGCTACCCTAACTCAAGTTTTTGAGTTTTTGGGTGTGCCGGATTATGCCCTGCCAGAGTATCGGAATTACAATCCGGGGTCGTACAATCCCATTAGTGATGATTTGCGGCAGAGGTTAGCCGATTTTTTCCGCCCCCATAATCAGAAGTTAGAGGAATATCTCGGGATGACATTTAACTGGGATTAATTTATTCTTTACTGCAAGGCTTTATCGGACAGGGGTTTGCTGCTGCACCTGTTCCAGTTACGCTTTCATAAGAGGCAGCGCGATGCAATCGCTGGTAAACTGTAAGAAATATTCTCCGGTCGCCAGTTCTACCAATCAATTATAAGTCACTCCCAAACTCTGATTTACATTTGACTCGATAAACTGATAGTCTGTTATCGCCGTGCCATTAAACTTAAACCGAGAATTTTCTAACTGTAGAGAAAACCCCTTGTATGTCAGACTTCCTCGCTCGCAAAATTAATCATTACAAAAAAGCCCTGCTAATTAAGCCAGATAATGCTGAAGTTTACAGCCAGTTAGCGGAATATTATTACAACCGGGGTCAATTCACTGAATCAGCCACCGCTTGTGAAACAGCGCTCAAGATTCAACCGAATTTGGTAAGTGCCTCGAAAACCTTGGCGCTTGTATTGCAAGAGCAAGGACAAGTGGATGCTGCTTTTGAACTGTACAATAACCTAGGCGATCGCTTGGTGAAAGAAGAGAAGTTAGAAGCGGCGATCATTGCTTACCAATCTGCTATTGAACTCAAACCCGATGCTTATCCGACTTACTATAGCTTGGGAGAAGTTCTACAACAACAATCAAACTTTGAAGAATCTGTATTTTGTTATATCAAAGCCCTTGGTTTTGAACCCTTGTTAAACACTGCTTATTATAAATTGAATAGTATCCTAAATTTAATATTTTTTGAAGACCCAGATCTATTTCAGGAAAAAAATATCAAAAGCTCTATTTTAGAATCTGTAGTTTATTGCTACCGTCAGGCAATTCAAGCGCAACCGGAATTTTCTCTAGCTTATGTTAGTTTAGGAAATGCATTAACTATCGAAGGAAAATTAGAAGAGGCTATTTCTTATTACCAAACAGCAAGTTACAAACAACTAACCCAGTCTCACCCCGAATTCGTTAAAAGCTATTGGGACATCAAGAGTCCGTCGCAGCCCAATTTTTTAATCATTGGCGTCATGAAAGGAGGAACAACCTCTCTGTATTCATACCTAGTGCATCATCCCCGAATTTTGCCAGCGATCGAGAAAGAAATTTTATTTTTTGGAGCTAAAAAATTTAAGCTGAGCATGGACTGGTATTTGGCTCATTTTCCCCCAATTCCAGACCAATGTCAATTTTTTACGGGAGAAGCGACTCCGTGGTATTATCTGATTAATGAAGTAGAAAAAGTTGCTGATTTTTTTCCTAAACTTAAATTGATATTAATTTTACGAAACCCCATTGATAGAGCTTTTTCTCATTACCAAATGATTTTAAAGGGAGGCAGAGACAATAGAGGTTTTTCCAAAGCTGTCACTTCAGAAATACAGCACCTTCAAAATTTACCATGCCTCGATGAATTGGACTCAAATTTTTGGAGAAAAGAAAAAGGCTATTTATTACAGAGCTTATACGTTTACTTTATTGAGAAATGGATGGCTGTATTTCCCAGGGAGCAGTTTTTAATTCTAAAGAGTGAAGACTTTTATGGAAATCCAGCAGCCACCCTGACCCAAGTTTTTGAGTTTTTGGGAGTGCCGGATTATCCCCTACCAGAATATCGGAATTATAATCCGGGGTCCTACAATCCTATTAGTGATGATTTGCGGCAGAGGTTAGCCGATTTTTTCCGCCCCCATAATCAGA
>CAYUEH010000007.1:0-1801 GCA_964442465.1 uncultured Laspinema sp.
GACCGAGATTCAATCTGGCGTAAATCCGCTTCATTGAGAACCGGGGAGTCAATTTCTAGTTGTTTAGCCAGTTCGGGTTTGACTTCTAGGAGATTGCCTCGGAAGCCCAAATGCATCCGCAGGGACATCACCAGACTTTCCCGCAGGGGGTCAATGGGGGGATTGGTGACTTGAGCAAACCGTTGTTTGAAATAGTCGTAAAGCAGGCGAGGTTTTTGGGAGAGAACCGCCAGGGGGATATCATCGCCCATGCAGAAGGTGGGTTCTTTGCCCATTGCTGCCATTTCTTCGACGATCATTTCCACGTCTTCGCTGGTGTAGCCGAAGGCGGTTTGGGCGGACAGGAGTTGTTCGGGGGTGAGTTGATTGGCGGTTAGGGGAGTTTGGCGTTGGAGATGTTGACGATGTTGGGCCAACCATTCGCCGTAGGGATGCCTTTGAGCAATCCGTTCTTTGACTTCCCAGTTTTTGAGGACTTCGTGGGTGGTGAGGTCTACAACGAGGGTTTGACCGGGACCGAGGCGACCTTTTTCGATGATGTCGGCTTCGGGAAGATTGACCACACCGGCTTCCGAGGCGACCATGACTAAGCCGTTACGGGCGATCGCATAGCGGGCGGGGCGTAAGCCGTTGCGATCGAGGGTGGCCCCGACTTGTTGTCCATCGCTATAGGCAATTAGGGCGGGTCCATCCCAAGGTTCTTGGATGCCGCTGTAGTATTCATAGAAATCGACGATAGACTGCCGATTTTTGAGGGCGGGCTGGTTTTGATAGGCTTCCGGGACCATAATCATCAAGGCTTCGCTGGCGCGAGAACCGGACCGCACTAGCAGTTCCATGACGTTATCCAGGTTGGCGGAGTCGCTGTTTTTGGGATTGACCAGGGGTTTGAGTTGTTCGATGCGATCGCCCCATAACGGCGACTGTAAATCCACCTGTCGCGCCATCATCCAGTTGATATTACCCAGGAGAGTATTAATTTCCCCATTATGTCCCAACAACCGCATCGGTTGAGCCAAGGGCCAACGAGGTAGGGTATTGGTGCTAAACCGGCGATGATAAACGGCGAAAGCGCTGGTATAGGACTCATCAAGCAGGTCCAGGTAAAAGTCAGCCAGGACTGCTGAACGGACCATGCCTTTATAGACAATGGTGCGATGGGAGAAGGAGCAAATATAGAAATCTTGTCCCCAAATAATCGGGGTTTGGTTGTTGGGACCGGCTGCATGGACTTTCAAGGCGGAACCGATCGCGCGGCGGGTCAAATACAAATGTCGTTCTAATTCATCCCCGGTTTTATCTGGGCAATAAACAAACATTTGCTCGATATGAGGCTGATTTTCCCGCGCTTGCACCCCCAAGACTTCCGGACGCACGGGGACTTTGCGCCATCCTAATAGCTCTAAATCATGGCTTTTGAGCGTGTCCTCGACAATTTGACGTGCCGCCTGTTGCAACTCCGGGTCTAGGGAGAAAAAGACCATGCCGACCCCAATGGATTCCAGGGGATAGGAGTTCGGGTTATGCTCTTGTAACCAAGGGTCGAAGAGTTGCCAAGGAATGGCGGTCATCACTCCTGCCCCATCTCCTGAATCCCGGTCTGCGGAACAACCGCCCCGATGTTCGAGACAGGTTAAGGCATTCAAAGCCATTGAGACGATTTCCCGACTGGGAACGTTTTGGGGATTGGCGAGGTAACCGACACCACAGGCGTCTCGTTCTTCAACTAACCAGGGTTGACCGAGGAAACCGAACTCATTGATGGAATTGGATTGAGTATTTGCGTTGGGCATTGCTTTTC
>CAYUEH010000007.1:1901-32426 GCA_964442465.1 uncultured Laspinema sp.
ATTGAATTTAGGTAAAATTGGCCTGGTGTTTAATCATCAAGTTCTCTATAAATTAGGGGTAAACAATTGTTGTTAGATGGAAACGCCCCTTTTCAAG
The DNA here is from genome assembly GCA_964442465.1 of uncultured Laspinema sp. Classification (GTDB taxonomy): domain Bacteria; phylum Cyanobacteriota; class Cyanobacteriia; order Cyanobacteriales; family Laspinemataceae; genus Laspinema. The sequence goes on from CAYUEH010000007.1 coordinate 1,999, forward strand.
GGGGGGGGTAGGCTTGTTCGCCCGGGTTGCTGTGCTTTGCTTTCCGCATCACGGGCGATCGCCCCTGCATCTATGTCAAGGGGCCTATCCGTTTTTACCCTCAGCAGCCAGTCCCCAACGGAAATAGCCAATCCCTAGATGTGGCACCTATACAATTTGACCTTCTTGCTAATTCAGTTGAGGAAGGTTTTCCGGCCCTTGTTCTTTTCGCTCTGATTTGAGGGGTGTTCTTGGGTTATGCCCCGACATCTTTTTTCCACTGGGGGACATTTCACCGTGGCTTCTGGTTTCGCTATCCTTCCCTGCGGTTTTGAGCGGGTGCTGTTCTAGCCTCGTTGAAAAGGGATGGACCAATCAGTCCATAATCATGATAGTTCAAGGAAGTTAGGAGTAAGCCAAAGTTATAGGCCCGGATTAAAAATCATATAGAAATAACTTTGATCTGACAATCCCTAGTCTGAAGTTTCAGCAAACGGATGCAGCACCAGTCGTCAGCGGCGGTTCAGACTCCTCCCGGGATGCCCAGTCTGGGGGACTGACTGGAGCCTCACTCCCGAGGAAGCGTAGGGGTGAAACTTAAAGCCCGGATAAAGTCCCTAGGGTTAGAGATAAAGATTTGATAAGATTGCCCCAATCTATCCCCAGGACGACTGACAAGGCGTTTTTGGCTTGTTATGGTGGGAGAAAGAGGGTTCGGGAAGGCCCGGGGCTCGGTAACGAGATTTAATGCTTTATTTTAATTTTGCGCTTTCTGGGAAATATATCTTTAAGAAGCAGATCCGAGCTACTCCTTAGCTCAACTCAGGTCAGAAAATGTCCGATCGTGCAGACTCTCCCAAACTCACCGTCAGGGCGATCGCCTGGATGAACTGGATGCAGCTTCCCTACTCTCAACATAAGATTATGGAGACTCGAACAATGGCTAACGCTCAAGAAATTCTTCATCCCGTGGCAACTGCTGCCTCTTCCTCCTCGGCGATGGTTGCCGCAACGGAACTTCGTCCTTGGGGTTCGTTCACGGTTTTAGAAGATGCCAAGGGATATAAAATCAAGCGGATTGAAGTGAAACCGGGTCACCGCCTCAGCTTGCAAATGCACCACCATCGTAGCGAACATTGGATTGTGGTTTGCGGAACGGCGCGGGTGGTTTGCGGGGACCAAGAACTGATGCTCACTAGCAATCAGTCTACTTATGTGCCGCAATGCACCAATCATCGTCTGGAAAATCCTGGGGTGATTCCTTTGATTTTGATTGAGGTTCAAAATGGGGAATATTTGGGTGAAGATGATATCGTGCGCTTCCAAGATGACTACGCCCGGGCTAAATAATCCTCACCGGGATGGTCAGGGACTCCTTCCTGTCAGGACTTAGGCAATCTTTCAACTCTAAACAAATAATGTAGAGGCGATTCGCTTTCTCGCCTCTACATTATTTGTTTAGGGCGGATTTTCAAAATCTGTGTAAGTCCTGTTGTTGGGATGGGGTGGGAATGGGGTTAAAATGGCTTATAAACGAGATGCGATCGCCCTTTACCCAGATCAACCGAGATTTTTCGAGGAAATTCCCAGGCGATCGCGGTAGCATTTGAGTCGCGATCGCGGTAAAATGGCGATCGCCGATCACGACAGCCAATGTCCACCCATTCATGATTCAGCTGAGTAAAGCAGCCGTCACCGAAATTAAACGCATCCAGTCCAAACAGTCCAACCCCAATGTCTGGTTTCGTCTCGGGGTGGAAACGGGGGGTTGTGCTGGGTGGTACTATACGATGGCGTTTGACGAACAGTCCAACCCCGATGATCTCATCTGTGAGTGCGATGGCGTTCAAGTGACGGTCGATAGCCGCATCCTCGACTATCTCAACGGCTTAACTGTAGATTACTCGCAGGATTTGATGGGAGGGGGGTTCCGCTTCCATAACCCCAAGGCTGCCAAGACTTGTGGCTGTGGTCACTCCTTCTCGATTGTTGAGTCCCCCAACCCCTAGGGACCCGCTGAGGTCAGCCCTTCAATCTTTGATGGCCCGACCGGAGATTTTTATCCCCTGCCATTTTGGATTATTTTTCTGCCCTAAAAATTGACAGCGGATACTAGGGTAAGATATAATTGTAGATTGTTGTCAACTTGATCCTTGAAAACCTGAATACCCCATAACTCATGCCCACAATCCAACAACTGATTCGTACCGAACGGCTGAAGATCGAAAAGAAAACCAAATCGCCTGCACTCAAGAGTTGTCCGCAGCGTCGGGGCGTTTGTACGAGAGTTTACACCACCACACCGAAAAAACCGAACTCAGCCCTCAGAAAAGTAGCACGGGTTCGCCTGACCTCTGGATTTGAAGTCACCGCCTACATTCCAGGGATTGGTCATAACCTGCAAGAACACTCCGTCGTGATGATCCGAGGCGGCAGGGTCAAGGATTTACCCGGAGTTCGTTACCACATCATCCGTGGAACCTTAGATACGGCTGGAGTCAAAGACCGCCGTCAAGGGCGTTCTAAATATGGGGCCAAGCGTCCTAAGGCTTAAATAGATATTAAATGAGGCTATAAGTCTGAATCGGAACATTCAAGGGTCTCCTGGAACGTTGAAGGGCGATCGCTGAGGTGGGGTATCCAAGGTATTGAATCCAAGGATGAACCAGCTTTCCACGGGATGGAGAGAGTCCGACCTTTAAGTTGATCGACAAAAAAGAGGTACAATCTGATGGCGCTCATCGGGACAAACGATGGCCTGAAAAACCCCATCGATTCAATCGATTGTGTCAGGATGAGCGATCCCGATTAAAGATTCAGGCAGTTCTCATCGGACTCGGTAGGAAAACTTGAGGGAGCAGTCGCCTTGGACGGCGAAAAGATGCGATCGCCAGACCATCAAGCCGGTCCAACCCATCGCGAACCGTCACTTCACAAAGGACTAAGGGCACCTCCGAAGAATCCCCAGCCAGAAAATCGCCTTCCTTCCCACAACAGTGGGAAGATTCAAGCTGAATCGCCTCAGCAACGAATCACAGCTAGTCACGGCTAGTTACAGTTAGTTACAGTTAGTTACAGTCGTTAGTTTGGGTGAAAAGTTAGTATGTCTCGTCGCACTGGTAGTCAAAAACGTTCTGTTACTCCCGATCCAGTTTATAACAGCCGCTTGGTTGGTATGATGGTGCGGCGTGTAATGAAGAGTGGCAAAAAGTCAATCGCCTTCAATATTGTTTACAACGCCATGAAAACCATCGAAGAAAGAACCGGCGCCGATGCGCTGGAAGTCTTTGAAAAGGCGGTCAAAAACGTGACTCCCCTGGTGGAAGTCAAAGGCCGTCGGGTTGGCGGGGCCACCTATCAAGTCCCGATGGAAGTTCGGTCCGATCGCGGTACAGCGTTAGCATTGCGCTGGATCATTCACTTTTCCAGAACTCGCGCGGGTCGCACGATGGCCATGAAATTGGCTAACGAATTAATGGATGCCGCCAACGAAACCGGCAATGCAATCCGCAAACGGGAAGAAACCCATCGGATGGCAGAAGCCAACAAAGCGTTCGCCCACTATCGTTACTAAAATCGGAATCAAACCCATTGCGGAAAAAAAAGGTGTTCTATGTAAACAAATTTTGCAAAAAATATTAAAATGTAACAAGACCGGGGAAAATCCACAGGAGTATGCCCGATTTGGGTTAACTTCAAAGACGGTGGATTCCTTCTGTCATGTCGAATTGAGCCTTTTTCTAGCCCCCTAGAGAACTGGCCAAGCAGAAGTCAAACTCCTTAAAAAAATAACAGCGAGTGACTTCGCAACCCGAGGAGAATTTTAGGTGTTGTCTTCTCGGGAAGGGAACTCGGTTAAATGACGTTAGCCCGTTTAAGCAAACGGCGGGACAAAAAACCCGATTCAACCCTAGACTGACTTAAATGTGATCGCGACATTCCAAGCGCGATCGGCAAGAGTCTAGGAAATAGAATTGCCAAGCGTCTAAACAGTAAAACCGCCAAGGGTCTGGTCAAATAGAATCGAGGATTGTCCCAGAGGCTTGGAAAGGCACGAACACCCAAGTGCGTTTAACGCATGATTCAAAGATAATTGCGGCAATAACAAAAAGGAGGTAGCTGTGGCACGTACTGTCCCGCTTGAGAAAGTGCGAAACATAGGAATCGCCGCCCACATCGATGCGGGCAAGACCACAACGACGGAGCGGATTCTGTTTTATTCCGGTGTGGTTCACAAAATCGGTGAGGTGCATGACGGCAACACCGTGACAGACTGGATGGAGCAAGAGCGAGAGCGGGGCATTACCATCACGGCTGCTGCCATCACCACCAGTTGGAAAGACAACCAGATCAATATTATTGACACCCCCGGTCACGTAGACTTCACCATTGAAGTGGAGCGCTCCATGCGTGTACTCGACGGCGTGATTGCCGTCTTCTGCTCCGTGGGTGGAGTTCAGCCGCAATCCGAAACCGTGTGGCGTCAAGCCGATCGCTATAAAGTGCCGCGCATCGCGTTTATCAACAAGATGGACCGCACTGGGGCGAACTTTTACAGAGTTTACGAGCAGATTTGCGATCGGATGCGGACGAACGCCGTGGCGATCCAACTCCCGATCGGCAACGAAGACCAATTCTCAGGAATTATTGACTTGGTGCGGATGAAGGCTCGGATCTACACCAATGATATCGGCACGGATATTCAAGAGGGCGAGATTCCTGAGGACATGATGGAACTGGCTCAAAAGTATCGGACCAAGCTGATTGAAGCCGTGGCCGATACCAGTGATGCCTTAACCGAAAAATACCTCGAAGGTGAAGAATTTACCGAGCAAGAAATTGTCACGGCTTTACGAAAGGGAACCATTACGGGTCAGATTGTCCCGACGATGTGCGGTTCAGCATTCAAAAACAAAGGGGTGCAGCTCTTGTTAGATGCTGTGGTAGATTATCTACCGGCTCCCATTGACGTGCCACCGATTCAAGGAACTCTGCCGAATGGGGAAGAAATCTCTCGGAGTGCCGATGATAATGCCCCCCTCTCGTCATTAGCCTTCAAAATCATGGCTGACCCTTATGGGCGTCTGACCTTTATTCGGGTCTATTCCGGCGTTCTGGAAAAAGGCAGTTACGTTCTCAACTCCACCAAGGACAAGAAAGAACGGATTTCCCGCCTGATTGTCATGAAAGCCGACGAGCGGATTGAAGTCGATGAACTACGAGCAGGGGACCTGGGTGCCGCTGTGGGTCTGAAAGACACCTTCACCGGCGATACCATCTGCGCGTCAGATAGTCCGGTGATTCTGGAATCCCTGTTCATTCCCGAACCCGTGATCTCCGTAGCGGTCGAACCCAAGACCAAGCAAGACATGGAGAAGCTGTCGAAAGCACTGCAATCCTTGTCCCAAGAAGACCCCACCTTCCGGGTGAGCATCGATGCCGAAACCAATCAAACCGTGATTGCCGGGATGGGTGAACTCCACCTCGAAATTCTGGTGGATCGGATGTTGCGAGAGTTTAAAGTAGAAGCCAACGTGGGTGCACCCCAAGTGGCCTACCGAGAAACCATTCGCAAAGCCGTCAAAGCCGAAGGCAAATTTATCCGCCAAAGTGGTGGTAAAGGTCAGTACGGTCACGTGGTCATCCAACTCGAACCGGGTGATCCGGGTACGGGATTTGAGTTTGTCTCGAAAATTGTGGGCGGAACTGTACCGAAAGAGTACATTTCCCCCGCAGAACAAGGGATGAAAGAAGCCTGCGAATCTGGGATTTTAGCGGGCTACCCCATGATTGACATCAAGGCCACGTTGGTAGATGGTTCCTACCACGATGTTGACTCCTCGGAAATGGCCTTTAAAATTGCTGGCTCTATGGCAATTAAAGAAGGGGTGATGAAAGCGTCACCTGTTCTGTTAGAGCCTATGATGAAGGTTGAGGTAGAAGTTCCCGAGAACTTCCTCGGGGACGTCATGGGCGACCTCAATTCCCGTCGGGGCCAAATCGAAGGAATGGGTTCTGAGCAGGGACTGGCCAAGGTGACTGCTAAAGTTCCATTAGCAGAAATGTTTGGCTATGCCACAGATATCCGGTCTAAAACCCAAGGCCGAGGTATCTTTACGATGGAGTTTAGCCACTATGAAGAGGTGCCTCGCAACGTGGCTGAACCCATCATCGCCAAGAGTAAAGGGAACGCATAATTAGAAGTTCATTGTTGACGGTTCATTGTTCATTGCTTTTTCCCAATGAACAATGAACAATGAACAATGAACAATGAACGATTGAGAAAGGAACTAGAGAATACATGGCACGCGCAAAGTTTGAACGGACTAAACCCCACGTTAACATCGGTACGATCGGTCACGTTGACCACGGTAAAACGACCCTGACCGCAGCAATTACCTTGACCCTTGCTGCTCTGGGTCAAGCCAAAGCCAGAAAGTACGATGACATCGATGCTGCTCCCGAAGAAAAACAACGGGGGATCACGATTAACACCGCTCACGTGGAATACGAAACCACTGATCGTCACTATGCCCACGTTGACTGCCCCGGTCACGCTGACTATGTGAAAAACATGATCACCGGAGCCGCCCAAATGGATGGCGCTATCCTGGTGGTATCGGCAGCGGATGGCCCCATGCCTCAGACCCGGGAACACATTCTGTTGGCAAAACAGGTGGGGGTTCCGAATATCGTCGTGTTCTTGAACAAACAAGACCAAGTTGATGATGAAGAACTCCTGGAACTCGTGGAACTCGAAGTGCGCGAACTCCTCACTTCCTACGATTTCCCCGGTGATGATATTCCGATTGTCTCCGGTTCCGGTCTGTTGGCCCTGGAAGCCTTGACCAAAACCCCGGGTATCAAGAAGGGTGACAATGAGTGGGTTGATAAAATCTACGCCTTGATGGATGAAGTGGATGCTTACATTCCGACTCCGGAACGGGCGATCGACAAGCCCTTCTTGATGGCGGTAGAAGACGTCTTCTCCATCACGGGTCGCGGAACCGTTGCCACGGGTCGGATCGAACGGGGTAAGGTCAAAGTCGGCGAAACTGTGGAATTGGTTGGAATCAAAAACACTCGCAGCACCACGGTGACTGGGGTGGAAATGTTCCAAAAAATCCTCGAAGAAGGTCTGGCTGGAGATAACGTCGGGGTGCTGCTCCGGGGGATCCAAAAGGCAGATATCGAGCGCGGGATGGTGATTGCTAAACCCGGTTCGATTACTCCTCACACTCAGTTCGAGTCTGAAGTGTATATTCTCAAGAAGGAAGAAGGGGGCCGTCATACGCCGTTCTTCTCCGGATACCGTCCTCAGTTCTATGTTCGGACGACCGACGTTACCGGAACCATTAAAGCCTTCACTTCCGATGAAGGGGACGAAGTGGAAATGGTGATGCCTGGAGACCGGATCAAGATGACGGTTGAGTTGATCAACCCGATCGCCATTGAACAAGGGATGCGCTTCGCCATCCGTGAAGGTGGACGGACCGTCGGCGCAGGTGTGGTCTCGAAAATCCTCGACCAACCAGCAGCAGCCAAGAAGTAAACCGGCTGAGGACGCTCCGACCTTTTAAGGCAGAAGCGTGCTGATTGACGGTAGAGCAGAAAAGTTATCCCAAATGGAGGAGCTTTTCTGCTCTGCTTGTGTCTGTCACTTATTGTTTGTCATTGGTCATTGGTCCTTAGTCTTTAGTCAAATGACAAATGACTAATGACAAACGACAAATGACCCATTTATTAACCGAACCTAGACAACTAAAAATCAATGGCCACCTTACAACAGCAAAAAATTCGGATTCGTCTAAAAGCCTTCGATCGCAGATTGCTCGATACTTCCTGCGAAAAAATCGTAGATACCGCGAATCGGACCAACGCCACAGCCGTCGGACCCATTCCTTTACCGACGAACCGACGGATTTACTGTTTACTCCGTTCTCCCCACGTGGATAAAGATTCCCGGGAGCATTTTGAAACCCGGACCCACCGTCGGATTATCGATATCTATCAACCGTCTTCTAAGACGATTGATGCGCTCATGAAACTCGATTTGCCTGCCGGTGTGGATATTGAAGTCAAACTCTAAAAGTCTTCCTGCGCCGATCGCACCGTCTGCATAAATCCAGCGCCTCGCTTCTGGCAATGCAACGGACTGTTTTATCTATTTTTTAAAAAAGGAGAACTTAGACTTCTCCTTTTTTAAGGATTCAACCAGAGACTGAACCTAAAAGCGATCGCCCCTTAATCTATTAAAAATTCTAACTCCGCCAGGACTTACGCAGAGGTTGAAAATCCACCCTAAATGTAGAGGCGATTCGCTTTCTCGCCTCTACATTTAGGGTCTAATTTTAAAGATTGCGTAAGTCTTGTACGCTTAAAAAAACTCCCATTCAAATTTCCCCTTCTTTAACATAACTCTTCAAAAAAGTCAAGTTTTTAAGTCAAAAAAATATCACCAAACCTAGACTCGTCCGTGAGCCAGGACCGGTGAGTTCCTTGTACCGTAATGCCCAGTTCAAACCTATCAGTTAAGATAAAAGCGAAGTTACTTTTTGGACCGAGGCATTATGCAATCCTCCTCCTCGATCGCCGTTCGAGAACTCCCCCTATTTCCCTTGCCCGAAGTCGTACTCTTTCCAGGCCGCCCCCTCCCCCTGCATATTTTCGAGTTTCGCTACCGAATCATGATGAACACCATTCTGGAGAGCGATCGCAGATTTGGGGTACTCATGTGGGATCCCGTCACAGGTCAACCCACGTCCATCGGGTGCTGTGCCGAAATTCTGCAATATGTCCGACTCCCCGATGATCGCATGAAAATGCTCACCCTCGGCCAACAGAGATTTCGAGTCCTAGAATACGTCCGAGAAAAACCCTACCTCGTCGGTTTAGTCGAATGGCTCGAAGATCAACCCCCCGAACAAGATCTGCGACCCCTCGCCAGTGAAGTCGATCGCCTCTTACGAGACGTCGTCCGTCTCTCCGGCAAACTCATGGATCAAACCATCGAACTCCCCGACGACATCCCCGATCTCCCCGTAGAACTCTCCTATTGGGTCGCCAGTAACCTCTATGGCGTCGCTGCCGAACAGCAATCCCTTCTCGAAATGCTAGATACCGGAGCCCGACTAGAACGAGAATCAGAAATTCTCACCTCCACCCGCTCTCATCTCGCCGCACGCACCGTCCTCAAAGACACCCTGAATGAGTGAGCAAAGCCTTTAGATATTGGATTTTAGATCGGCGATCGCCTCTAAAATCCAACATCTCCCTAGGTTTAAAATCTCAACCGTCCCACTCCCCCATACCAATGGCGAAGGGCCAGCCAAACCACCGACAGCAACCCGGCAACACTCAACGTTAAACCCGTATAGCTGCCAATTAATCCCCAGATTGGCAGAACCGCACCGGCGATCGTACAAATCAGGGCCGCCAACGAAACCCGCTTTTGATTTCCCAACCCCCATACCAACCCCAACAGCAGGGGAGACAACAACAGCCAAGCGAGAGTCACATCCATCACCCGACTAAAATAAGTCAAACTCAACAGTCCGGCAAAAAATAAACCCCCCGCTAGGGAAACATCAATCAGACGCATCGGCACCGATAAATACAGCAGGACAATCCACCACAAAAATACCCCCGGTGCTAACAACAGCAACCGAGGCAGCACTCCCGTCTTGCGGACCGTCTCCGTTGCCGTAAATACCCCAAAGGGATTGCGAACCGAAACATTATCTTCAAACACCCAACTAAAACGGGTCCCGGAACGTTCCTGATGCGTCGCTGTGGGGATAATCCCACTGGCAAAATCAGCCTTGGGAAAATTTGCCAATGCCGTCAGACGAAAATTAGACAAAGATTCACCTTGGGAATTGTAAACCCAACGCGGTCCTCCTTGCGCCTTGTAAGTCACCCGAAAGCGAGTTTCTTCCCCGGGTTGTAACGCAAAGGGAAAACCATAATCTCCCGGATTAATTTGCAGCATTCGCTCCCCATCCCGCTCCACTTTAAAATTTTGCAGCAAAGAATAACCATAAGGGGGAGGAATTTCAAAGAAAAAAGTCCGAGATTCTCTCAGGGAGTTAATCACTTCGTATTCTGCTTCAAACTCCGCTAGATAAATGGCATTGTTATTGCTAACATCCGTGGATTGGTTAAGGGTAACAACAATGGACGAACCGGACAGGGCCAAGAAACGATTAACTTCTCGGGTATCCTCAATTTCAACTAACTGCCCATTAATCCAATTGTTGTATTTATACGGTTCTTCAATCACATAGCGAATCCGAGGAGAAGGCTGTTCTAGTCGTTCCCCCGAAACGGTTGCGGCTATGTCTTGAACCCGGGCTTGTTCCCAATGATGGTAGCGATTGGCTAAGGTGGACGATAAAAAGAATCCGCCGCTTAAAAAGGCCAGAATTAAAATAAAATGGGGTAACTTTTGGAGTAAGACTAAATAACCGCCCACCCAATCTTCTAATAGCGGGAAGGGGGGTTCGGGTTGTCGGTAAGTCCATTTGAGGGCGGCGATCGCCAATCCGAAAACCACTAAAAAAATTCCTAAACTGACCGATAAATTCAGAATGCGATCGCCAAACTGCATCAATTCATCAGGATGAGTCAGATCCGGTAATGCCGGAATGCCTTGAGATGTTGGATACATAAATTCAGGTAAAGCTGAAATCCCCCAGCTTCTCAAAGGGGTAAAGTTAGCTAGAATATGTTCATCGATCTATCCCCATTGCCACATCTGGGGGTCTGAATCTGAACTGGATTTGTTGCACCCATAGACAGCAGCAGAAGGGTTACATCCCCGATGGCGATCGCCCCTGCATCAAATGACATCACTTAGTCATGCGATCGCCATAAAACTGTCATATCCGCTGACTATTCTTTTTATAGAGAGCAATTACGTTCACTTCTCACACCACCCATCAACCCCGCTCAAATGCTCCGAGTGGGGTCTTTTTTTTGACGAAAACCTGCCTTCTTAATTTGGTTTAACCGCCTTCGAGTCAGGATTGCACAGAGATGCTCCCTATCTTAACCTCACCAATCGGAATCGAACATCCCCTAATCCGACTTAATCGCCACAAAATCATAACTGCCAAAAATTTTTAGCGTCTCCGTGTGGGAGCGTAATTCCTGGAATGCTGATTCCATCGAGGATTTGCGAGAATCGCATTCTAAATCCAGAAAAAACAAATATTCCCCAAGCGATCGCTTAGTGGGGCGAGATTCAATCCGACTTAAATTAATCCCCCGACTGGCAAAGACTTGGAGGGGTTGAGACAGGGCACCGGGAAGATTTGCCGGGACGCTAAACCCCAAAGAGGTATAAGCCCCCCCGGGAGAGGGTTGTAAACTCACCACCCAAAAGCGAGTGCAGTTATCCGGGCGATCGTTAATCGGAAAAGCGATGATGGGGAGATCGTAAAGTTCAGCAGCGCGTTGAGAAGAAATTGCAGCAGCGAAGCGATCGCCTTCTAACTGTTGCACCGCCTCCGTCGTCGAATTCGTCGGAATTAATTGCACCCAAGGGAGAAACTGTTCCAACCATCCCTGGCATTGAGCTAACGCTTGGGGATGAGAATAAACCGTTTTGATTGCCGACAACTCAGGGACGGGTGAAATCAGTGCATGGGAAATCGGCAACACTAGCGCCCGTTGAATTTGCAGACTATCTAACTGCCAGAGGGCATCTAGGGTCATCGGTACACTGCCTTCCAGGGAATTTTCCACGGGGACCACTGCCCGTTGAGCTTGCGATCGGGCAACAGCGCGTAAGGTTTGGGAGATACTGGGATAGGGACACAACAGACATTCCTCCCCGGTATCTTGCTGCAACTGGTCCACATAAGCGATCGCTGCCGCTTCGGAATAGGTGCCTGGAGGCCCTAAATAGGCAATGGATACAGTCATCGCAGGTTTCCTCAATTAACTCGGTTCTTGTTGAAACATAGCAAAAGGGCGAACACCAGAACACTCCAAAAAGTTGGGTCTACATTAGACCTCTTGCAAAATTCTCTTAAGCCCCCCGTGAATAAAACATTTATTCCCCTGGCTTCCCCCTTGGGAAGGGGGACGGGAGGGGGATAATCAGGGGGACGGGAGGGGGATAATCAGGGGGGGAAAGGGGGATCAATCCGGATTTTTGCAAGAAGTCTATTATCTTGGTGCGCCGGTGAAATTTTTGGGGTGAGATTGTCCCAATTGGTTAAGTTTTTTAGGGGTTTTCTCAGAAATAGAGTAAGATTAACGGCAAGTTAAAGCAGTTATTCTACTAGCGCCTAGGTCGTTTCCCGTATTTAATCACCCTAAGGCCCAGTATGAAGCCTGATCTGCCAAAGTTTACAGTTTGTTAAAAAATGTAAATTTTGATAGCGTAGAGATTAAGAAACCTCACCCTGAGTTTAACCCCCATGCATAATATCCGGTTTGTCGCTTCTCAGTCTGTGTCCATTCCTGTTCCCGTCCAACCTGTTCCGATTCAACATTACCTGCGCCAACCCCAACGCTTAATTAGAGCGCTTGTGGATCCGACTCGCACCGAACAATTAGGGAAAGAGCGGTTTAGATTAAAAATGCGTCCCTTGGAGTTTATGATGCTGCGGATTCAACCGACGGTGGATCTGAGAGTCTGGGCAAAACCGGATGGGACCGTGCATTTGGTTTCCGTGGGGAGTGAAATCCGAGGGGTTGAGTATATCGATCGCCGCTTTTGCCTGGATTTGGTGGGGAAACTCTCCCCGGTGGAAGAAGGGGGGGTGACTTATTTGAAGGGCAAAGCGGATTTAGTCGTGGAAGTTGATTTGCCCCCGCCGTTGTGGATGGCCCCAAAATCTTTATTAGAAACCACGGGGAATGGATTGCTCAAGAGTGTGTTGCTGACGATTAAGCAACGGTTGATGCACCAGTTGTTGTTGGATTATCGTCATTGGGCATCGGATGCCACCGAGTCTGGGTTGGCGGTGGGGGGTCAGGTACTCTCGCCGAATACACCCCCGGCATAAGGTAGGGTGTCATAACCTCGGCGATCGCCAGTTCTGCCCTGGGGTAAATAGAAAATATTGCCAATAAGTGTAAACTACTGTAAGGTTTATGAAACCCGCTTAACAAATATTAATAGAGTCTCCTCCCATGTACTATCAGTTTGTTGCCACACAATCGGTTGATCTGGCTGTTCCACAGCAACCTGTAGAGATTGAGAGGTATTTGCAGTCCCCTGAACGGATTGTTAGGGCGATCGCAGATCCAAGTTGCATCGAACAGTTAAGTAGCAATTGCTACCGCCTCAGAATGCGCCCCTTAAATTTCTTTAGTTTAAAAATCGAACCCACCGTAGACATGAAAGTTTGGGCGGATGGGGAAGGCACGATTTGTTTAGAATCCGTAGGCTGTAATTTGCGTGGGATTGAAACCATTAACGAACATTTTCAGTTAGAACTGAGTGGGACAATGGCAGCCTATCGCAATCAAGGGAAGACTTATTTAGGAGGGGATGCGGAGTTAGGATTAACGATTTACCTACCCCCACCCTTTTCGATGATGCCAAAATCCATGATTCAAAGTACGGGGAATAATTTACTCGGAAATGTCCTGCTGAAAATGAAGCAAGGATTAATGCAGCAGTTATTATTAGATTACAAAACTTGGGCCACTGCCGAGCAAGGGACAGAACTGGTGGCGGCATAGATTAGGACCGAGGAGGTTGGGACTTACAAGAGTAGGGTTTTTACTTCCGGTCCCCTCCCCGATGTATTGGGGAGAGTTAGGGTGGGGTCCTCTTGATCTAGCTTGCGCCACGTCAGGAAGAATTAGTGGGGAGAAGAGGGTCATAGTGAGGAGCGATTCCCTACGGGATAGCTCCGGTTACCGACACATAACGAGAAAAGAGGTTTGAACAGCAGCCTCTATGCAGGTGCTTAAACCGTTAAGAGTGCGTTATGTGGCGCTCGCCACATAACGAAAACCCCACCCTAACCCTCCCCAAGACATCGGGGAGGGGACCGGAGAATCACCCTAAACGTAAAAAACCTACTCTTGTGAGGGAGGTTGGGACAGGAGTTGAGAGTTTGGACCAGAAACCGAGTTTCCCTGACGGAATGGGTTGCGTTGTGGTTAGTCAAGACTTACGCAGACATTTAAGAATTGACCCTAAATGTGGAGGCGATTCTCGAATCGCCTCTACATTTAGGTTTGAATGGGAAAGATTGCGTCAGTCCTGTCAGCATTTTTGTGAAGAAACCCGGTTGTCTTGTCCTTAGTGTCCCAACCCTTGAGGCAGAGGAGAAAGTTTGTAGGGGGAAATTCCGGGGGGATTGACTCTACTGGGTCCTCAATGACTGAGACAGGACTGACGCAGATTTTGAGAATCCACCCTAAATGTGGAGGCGATTCCCGAATCGCCTCTACATTTAGGGTTTAGCTTTAAAGATTGCGTAAGTCCTGTTAGAGGATGGGTCAGTGCCGTAAATTTAATCATTTTTTAAGAGATAACACCCAGGATGAGGTTAATCGGGTTGCAGGGTGGGCGATCGCAGCGCGCACAGAAGACTGACTCGCTCAAGCCTAATGTAACGGGCAAAACCTCGCCTAGGTTACCCCGGGTGGGGGGAAAGTTCTATAGACCTCTTGCAAAAAAAAGGATTGATCCCCCCAACCCCCCTTCCCAAGGGGGGCTTTAAAGAATGAGGCAAGAGGTCTGATCAGAAAAAGCGAAACAGCCAGAGTGGAGTCATGGGATTGTGGCGACAGCTTGCCATTGACTCATCGGGCTGTCGAGAATAAGATATGGGTAGCATTTGATTTTAATTCAAAAATGGGGTCAGGAAAAGATGCCTGTGTCCCACCCATTCCTGATCGAACCGCTTCTGACCCATTGAGTAGAGAGTACCCAAGCTCAACGGGATGCGGACTGAGCCCGATCTTGATCCGGCATGAACTTTTTCAAGGCGATCGCAACCGCGAGGATGCCGGAGACTGTTTTTAAAGCAGCGAGGGCGAGTTCCTGGTTTGTGTGAATCTCGCCAAAATTAAGCTGGAGTTATTTTAATTAGAGCGATTGTAAAATGGCGAACACTCTCAAGTTAGATATCCAAGAACCAGCGGATGAACTCAAAACTCGTTTCAAAAAAGAAACGAACGCTCAAAAGAAAGAAAGACTACACGCTTTGTACTTGCTAAAATCTGGTAAAGTCACTACCTTAGAATCCCTTTCAAGACTGCTATCAAGAGATACATCAACCCTCTATCGCTGGTTTCAAAAGTACAAAAACGAAGGATTAGATGGATTACTCAAAGTTTATAAACCCGCTGGAAGACCGATTACCATTCCCCCAGAGGCCCTAGAAAAACTGAAATCAAGAATTCAAAGCGAGGAAGGGTTTCACAGCTATGGAGAGATTCAACATTGGTTGAAAGAAGCCTGCGGAGTTGATGTAGATTATCATGTGGTTTATCGAGCTGTTCGCTATAAATTCAAAGGAAAATTCAAGTCTAACAGGCGATCAAGGTCGAGAAGACATTCTCCGATTTCGTACAACTTAGCTCATTGACCTGAATTAAAATGACCAGATAATTTAATTATTGAAGCGAGCCATTTCGTGCTTTTAGTTTTTAAAATACCGAAAGGCTCGCTTTTCGCTTGATTTGCCCCAAATTCTTCTCTTCTACTCTACTTATTTAAGAGCAGTTTTTTACCCGAATCAAACCGATTGTCAACCTAGAATCTTATGGAAAAGAAAGCGGAGTTGGTTGCCCATTAAGAACAAGGAACCGCTATAGATGCCCAAGTTTCGATGGCTTTAATTAAGCAGGAAATAGAGACAACTCCAGATACAAAGACGAGATGAGTGGGTACGGATTTATCATGAAATTGTAATAAAGTCTCAACCACGAGTGCGTAACGAAATTCATTCTTGCCGAGGGTGAGAGATTCCGTCAGAGAAACCAAATGTTCAATATCAAAAGACGGAATAGAAAATGAAAGTTGGCGTTGAAGCATTTTGCTTAACATCCCTAAATAGGCATTTAAAACAACATTTCCGATTTCAGTCAGAATCTCACAAGCTGAGGCATCAAGGCGAGGAGGAAGGATTTCCGAATTGTTCCTGAATACATTAGACAACATCAAGGCATAGTAATAATCCACTAACAACAGCGCATCTCCGGTGATAGAACCCGTAAACAACTGATGAATACTCGCCACTTCGTTCGGTAAAAGTTCAGAAAATTCAGTGAGCACCCCACTGAGGGGATGAAGGGAAACATTAGAGACCTGGACCACGACAGGGAAACCAATCAGTTCCGAAAGGGAGGCGGCTGTGCGGCGGGCTAAGGCCATTTTGGTAAATTCGGTTAATCCATTTTTTTGTGTTTCAGTCAGTAGCATTGTTCACCTCTATCTTGCTAATTAAATTGAATCAGGCTAGTATCCAAAACGGTTAAGGGGAATATTCCCTGGAAAACCACTGGGGTATTTCGGCCCTAAACCCAACATTCTCAACCCTGAAATGAGCGACCCTAAACGGAGCCATTGAAAGGTCCTCGTGATTAATCGCGAAGACAGAAATTTGAGAGAAACGAGCGTAAACAGTTGTTTTCTCTAAAACCCCAAACCTACCCACAGCCAACCCATCTGGGGCGTTTCCTGGCCCTCACAAGAAACAACCCAGGTAGCCGATTACAGCCGGTCAAGAATCGCCTGTGCCATGCAATCTAAGGTTACAGATCGGTCACTTAAGCCAGCTTCCACGACCGATCGCGGCATTCCGTAGACGATACAGCTTTCCTCCGCTTCGGTAAAAATGGATCCGCCGCGAGATTTAATCCAAGCCGAACCCTGAGTGCCATCAGACCCCATCCCCGTCATCACCACCCCCAAAACGCGATCGCCAAACACCTCCGCTGCTGATTGAAACATCACATCCACCGCAGGACGATGAAGGGTATCGAACGGGCGAGCATCCAGATGCGTCTTCACGGTCCCATCACTCTGGCGAACAAAGGTTAAATGCCGTCCGGCAGGGGCAATAAACACCACCCCAGGTTCCAGGATTTCCCCTTCCGACGCTTCTACCACCTTCATTAACGACATCTCATTCAGTCGTTTGGCATACATCGCCGTATAACCCACCGGCATATGTAACACGATCGCCACAGGGACAGGTAAATCCGCTGGCAACTGACCAATTAAAAAAGCTAGGGCCTGGGGACCCCCTGTAGAAATCCCGATCGCCACCAGGTCCACAACCCCAGATGGGGGGGCCGAAGGCATCACCTGACTCACTTGCATCGAACGTTCCGACATCACCGGCAGGCGATTCAGGGGAACATTCGCCGCCTCTTTCACCTTTTCAATCAACTCATTGCTGATCTCAAAAATCTTTTCATTCGCCAACGCCGTCGGCTTTTGCAAGAAGTCAACCGCCCCAGCATCTAATGCCGCGAGGACCTGTTCCCCTCCTTCACTGGCAATACTAATAATCACCACCGGAATGGGACGACGGGCCATTTGTTGGCGCAAGAATTCCACCCCGTCCATTTCCGGCATGATCAAGTCTAAAGTAACCACATCCGGTTTCAGAGTTTCGATCACCTCCAATGCTTCCGCTCCGTCTCGGGACGTTCCTACCACTTCAATAAATGGAGAACGGGATAGCATTTGCTTGACCACCTTGCGGACATAAGCTGAATCATCTACTACCAAAACTCGTACAATTTTCTTCATATTTTTCTCCATTAATTAAATACTTGAACTTAATGAACTGGATTTATTTTTATCCTCTTTTATTGTAAAATAGCAAAGATTAAAATTGCTGATTTTTTCACTCAAAGGATAGCCTACCCAATCCATAAATTTCCCTAGACCCTAACTTCTGCTAGATTTCTCCTTTACATATACAAAAGCACCGCCAATCTCTCGCAAATCGAAATCGCTATTCAATTTGAGCAGGGACTCAGAAGACCCTAAAAATAAATAACCTTGCTTGGGCATCTTCTGATAAAAATAATCAACGGTTTTGCGAATCGAATCCGGGGAAAAGTAAATAAATACATTCCGACAAAAAATGATATCCGATTGACTGAACCGTTCAATTTCAGACTCATTCATTAAATTGGCAATATTCCATTGAATCCGCTTATGCAGGGAAGAACAGACTTGCCAACCGAATTCTGATTTGGTAAAGTATTTATCCTGGAGACACCCCGAGAAGTTGCGAAAAGACCGCTCTCGATAAACCCCAGTGCGAGCTTTGGCAATTGCCCCACTAGCTGCATCAGAAGCATACAACTCAATCGGTAAGCGTTCAAACCACCCCCCTTCCTCCAATGCCATCACAATCGAGAGGGGTTCTTCTCCCGTGGCACAGGCAGCACTCCAAATCCGCAGGGGTTTGGAAGAAAACGAGTAGGAACCCCCCGGGGTAAAAGCCCCTCGACGCTCCGCCAAATACTGGGGTAACAACACCTCCACTAAAGCCTTTAAAGCATCGCTTTCTCTCCAAAAAAAGGTTTCCTGCACTGAAAGCACATCAATGAGAGACTTCCACTCAGCCGTGGCGATCGCATCGTATTTTAGCAGATAGTAATAATCTAAAAATGAATTCAACCCGCACTCAATCACGCGAGGAGTCAGTTTATCTGCTAAAATTTCACGCTTGTCATTTTCGTAGTATAACCCCGCTCGTTCATGAATCAAATCACGCAGAATAGTAAAAACACTATCCGTCAACTGTAAAGGCTGTGGAAAAAATCTCATGGCTAGAATAGAAAAATATAGACATCTTTCATGAGACGCAACATCCCGGATTTTCGCAGATCCCTTGCTGGATCTCCAAAACGCCCTAAACCTGGGGCGTCAGGATTACCTCAAAGGGAATAGAAACCCCAAATAGGGCCGAACACTGCAGACTCATACCCAATCTGGTTATCTCAAATCAGTTTTCGTATAGCAGCCAAGCGTAGGCAGGCTAATTCCGCGAACGCCTGAGTCCTTCTGTAACCGTTCCTGGACTGACGAGGTCCCTCAGATTAATAGGAGTGCCGCACATCGGAGAACAAGCGCAGGCTTTGCATCTTGCTCGCTATTTTTTCAAAGTCCCTCTCCTTTGCCAGGAGAGAGATTTAGGCAGAGGTTTCCGAGGCTTTGCATAAGACCAAGGACCTAAGACCAAGGACCTAAGACCAAAGACATAAGACCAAGGACAAATCAGCTTTGCAGAACCTTTCGAGCCGCCCGACGAACCGAGGGATCCGAATCAGTGCGGGCCAAAATCACCAACTTATCCTCACAAGCATAATTACCAAGATGACCCAGAGCCGTTACAGCAGCTTGGCGGACATCTGGAGCGCTGTCATCCAGGGCCAAAATCAACAATTCCGATGCCTCCGGATGCTTCAAGCGAGTGAGAATTTCCACCACTGCGGTGCGGACTGCGGGATGGACATGGCGTAAACCCTGACCGATCGCCTCAATATAAGCCTCAATAGTTACAGTTGCAGAATTTTTAAACGGATACCCATCAGTTTGACTGTCATGAACTCCGCCACGAGTAGCCAAAGTTTGGATGCAAGAATCTCGGCAAGTTGGGTCTACAGTCAAATCTAAAAGAGACGCGATCGCCTCTGGTGTTCCCATGCGCGCCAAAGAATCGATCGCCGCTTGAACCACCCGGGTTTCGGGGTCAGCGGCCCCTAACCATTGCAATGCCACTCCAGCTTCAGTGCCACCGCGTTCTTTAAATGCCTGTAAAGCATCAAGACGCCGTTCAGCTTGGGGAGAATTCAAAGCATTTAAAAGAGGAGCTAAAGCACTGGGATGCTCAATCCGCCCCAAAGCTCGTAAAGCAGCCCGAACCAAATCTTCATCCTGCCCTTCTTCCTCAGCTATATCAGCGAGAATCGGTACAGCACTGGCATGGCCCAAATAACCGATCGCCTCAGTTGCCGCAGCCCGCACCGGATTGGCGGGGTCGTGGCGAACTAAATTTTCGAGTATTTCAAACAATTCAAAAGTTTGACTGTTTTCTTCGGTTGAGGACTGTGGGTCGAATATATTTTCTGGAATCTGACTATTCCTGATTTTGACGAGGGCCCAAACAGCATAATACCGAACCCAAGAATCGGAATCTTGCAAAGCCGATCGCAAATATTCCTCTACTCTACAATCTTCTATCTCTCCAAGAGCCCGGGCAGCAGCGGCACGGACTGCGGGAGTATCTTGAACTAGTTTGCGAGATAACACCCCAAGGGCTCGTTCTTCTTGCTCTAAATAAGGAAGATGCTCTATTGCTGCTCGTCGCACTCGTTCAACAGGGTCTTCGCAAGATTCAAAAAGTAAGTCGATGCAGTTGGGATAGGCAAAGTATCCGGCTATTTTAATGGCGGATTCTCGTTTATGGGGGTTTTGGTCTTGAATTAGGGTGTTCATTTGTTGGGGCATTGAAGGATGCCCTAGGGAATTGAGAGCAGCAATCGCTCCGAGGCGGACAGAAACATCGGGATGACCGAGTAACCCGATGAGTGCTTCGTAGGAAGTGCGATCGCCAATTTGCGCTAAAGCAGTAGTAGTAATCATCACCAATTCTGATTCAGTTTGAACCAATTGGGCCATTAATGCCGGAACAGCTTTTTGGCTGCCGATTCTGCCGAGGGCGATGATAGCGGATGAGCGAGTTTCTAGGTCAGATGCTTCTAATTGTTCAATTAATAAAGGAATAACAGAATTCCCGAAGCGGACTAATGCTTCTAGGACGATAGACCGTACAGAAGGTTGAGATAGGAGTTGGGCGAGGGTTTGGGCAATGGCGGGGCCTTCTAACCAACCTAAGATTAAAGCCAGGGCAGATAGTTCTTGGGTGTTGGCGGTGTCCAGAGCAAGGATGAGATGGTTTTGGCCTTCTGTTTGGATTTGGGAGCGGGTGAGGTCGGCAATGTGGATGCCTTCTCCAAAGAGGGTTTGATAGCGGTGGTAAATAGTATTGATGGCTACAGCAATTTCTTTGATGGGTTGTTGTTCTTGGTTCAGGAGAATTGCTAGGGGCAAAATGACGTCAGCATCTCCGAGTTGACCGAGGGCATCGGCGAGTTGAGGACCGAGGAGTTGATTATGTTCGAGGAGGGTCGCGAGTTTGGGGGCAATAGTGCGATCGCCAATGCGAGTCAAAGCATCAATAGCCGGAAAAGCTAGGAAAAAATCACCGGATTCGGCTAGGGCTAATAAAGGTTCTACTGCATCTACGGCGCGCAAGCGGCCTAGGGCTTCGATGGCGTGATAAATCACATTGGGATCGGGGTCATTTAAAACAGCAATCAGAGCAGGAATAGCCCGGGCATCATGACGTTCCCCCAGGGCGAGGGCGGTATAGATGCGCAAGTCGGGGTCGTTGTCTTGGAGGCATTCGACTAAGGAGGGAATAGGGTCAACATCGCTGAGGACGAGGATTTGGAGAACGCTGTTGAGGACATTGGGATTGCGGTGTTGTTCGCGCAACATTCGCAGGAGTTCGATAGCGATCGCCGGGTCATTTTGTTGGGCCAAACTATCAACAGCCTCACGACGGACTCGCCAACTCAGGGTGTTTTTGAGCAGGGGGAGCAGACGAGGGGCGATCGCGCTGTCGCAAATCCGCATGAGGGCATCTAGGGCAGGAAAAGCGAGGAAGAAGTCGTTGGATTCGGCAATAGCAATAAGAGGTTCTACAGCTTGTTCGCAGCGGAGTTGACCCAAAGCATCAATAGCGTGATAGCGGACATTGGGGTTGGGGTCAGCTAGGGCGGCAATTAGGGGGTGAATAGCTCTGGGGTCGGCGCGTTCCCCCAGGGCGAGGGCGGCATAGATGCGCAAGTCGGCATCAGAATCGTTGAGGCATTCCACAAGGGCGGGAATCATGTCGATTTCTGAGGCAGAAAGGATTTGAAGGACGCCATTGAGGATGGAGGGGTTGCGGTGTTCGTTGCGCAGGAGTTGGAGGAGTTCTGAGGTGAGGTGAATATCGCGATCGCCCCCGAGGCGATCGACAGCATCCCGGCGAACTTGCCAATTTTTATCTTGGAGAGCTTGCAAAATGGGATGTAAGGGGTCTTGTTTGAGGGAGTCGGATTTGGAAGTGGCGTTTTGGGTGGCGATCGGCATTGTAGCTAGAGAATCGCTGTTGGATTCCGGGCGTCGGAGTTGTTCCGCGAGTTCTCGTTCTTGTTCTAAGCGGGGAGTCACATCTTCAATCGTGACAATAGTCCCAACAATGCGGTCCTTGTCCCGCAGGGGGCCAATAGTCACTCGTTGCTGCATATACTCGAAATATTTAGAAGGAGTCAGGGGAGGGCAGGGGATGAGGTAGTGGTGTAATGCTGGGGCGAGGGTTTCGACCACTCCTTCGGTGAGGACGCGCTCAAACCGGGTAGTGAATCCTCGGGAAGCGAGGTTGGGTGCGAGAGTCCCCAGGTGGAGTCCAACGGCGGTTTCGCCACTGAGTCCGGTCATTTCAGCAAGACGGGGGTCCCAGGAACGGACAATCAGATTGGTGTCTGTAGTGAAAATGCTAATCGTCATAGTTTTGTGCAGGGTTGTGATTGGGGATTAGTTTAAAGGTTTACCCAAAATTGTCATTATGGTTTTTGAAATGCCAGCAAAACCCGAGGTATTTTCAAAGTCCCTCTCTTCTATAGAGAGGGATTTAGAGTGAAGTTCCCAGCTCTATAGCAGCCTTGGGGAAAACAGTGATTAGACAGAGTGTTATGGAGAGGGTTTTTCGAGATTTTGGGCGATCGCACTCAAATTGATAGCTCGTTCCACCAAAGAAGTCGTAGCTTGTTGGGTTTCCTTAACCCCAAGAGCATTGGTTTCCGCAATGTCTCGGAGTTGTTGAAGCGCCATAAGCAAAGAAGAAGAAAAAGTAGAATGTTGTTGGTTATTGATAACCAAAGATTGGATTTGTTTAGAAATAGTATTAAGAGCCAGAGTCATCTCCTTGATAGCGCGGGATTGTTCCGTCATAGCGCGGGCCACCTGTTCAGATTGTTGTTGGATATTGGAAATTGCAGTAGCAATGAAATCGCTGGCGCTGCCTTGTTCAACCATTCCTCGGGAAATATTGGAAATCAAGCGAGCGAGGCGTCCAGCTTCTTGGTTGACTTGTTCCGCAGCAGTGGATTGTTGGGCCAGAGCCTTGGAAGTGCTAGTAGCAGCCCTGCGCATAGATTCAACAGCTTGGACAATTTGATTAGCTCCCTTGGCTTGTTCTGAAGTAGCCTTTCTAATTTGGTTCGTGAGTAAAGCCGTATTTTGGGCCGCCTTCATCACATCTCGGGCGCCGCGAGCTTGGAGAGTCATAGCCTTAGTAACTTCTTGGGCAATAGAACGCATTTGGGATGCAGCTTGAACAATATTTTGAGCAGTTTTAGACTGTTCAGCCGTAGCTCCAGCCACCTGTTTCGCCTGGGCCGCAGTAGTATCAATAGCCGTAACAACAGCTTGTCCAGCACTGAGTTGTTGCTCCGAAGCCCGAGTAATTTGGGAAACTAATTGGGCAGTTTCTTCAATGCCCAAAAGGATTTGTTTGAGAGCGCCGACCCCATCTTCAGCTTGCCGTCCGCTATCTTCAGCAACCTTGAGCCCGTCATTGGAAGTATTAACCGCTTCACTAACAACAGTTTGGAGCGTTTTGATAATAGTGCTGATATCTGAAGTAGCAGCAGCAGCGCGATCGGCCAGAGCGCGAATTTCCTCAGCAACCACAGCAAATCCGCGTCCCGCCTCTCCCGCTCGGGCCGCTTCAATAGAAGCATTCAAAGAAAGGAGATTCGTGCGTTCAGCAATTAAATTAATAGTGTCTACAATAGAGCTAATTTCATCAGTGCGCTTGCCCGTTTCGCGGATAGCAGTAGCAGATTGGACCATTGAAGCGCGCACCAAATTGAGTCCTTGGATAGTTTTTTGGACCGTAGCTCCGCCAACAGTAGCATCGGTAGCGACTTTGCGAGTGATTTCGTTGGTTTGTTGGGTGAGGGTGGAGACATTGCGAATAGAGCGATCGAGTTGTTCAGCATTAGTAGCAGCGAGAGTAGCAGCATCAGTAATCTCCTTGCTATTGAGCGCAACACCCGAAACCGAGCGAGCCATTTCTTCAATAGAAACCGAAACTTGCTCGACCATGGCCGCAAGATTTTCCGAAGTAGCAGAAACCTCTTCAATAGAAGCGGCCATTGAATCCATTGCATGAGTCGTTTCTTCAGCCGCAGTATTGAGGTCATCAGCATTGAGGGCCACACCTTGGATAGAAGTAGTGATTTGTTGGATAGAAGCAGCCGTTTGGTTAATAGCAGAGGCGAGTTCATCAGTATCCCGACTGACACTTTTGATGGAAGCAGCGATTTCCCCCATTGAACTGGTGAGTTGGGTAGAGGAAGTGGCCATTTCCTCAGTGGTGTTGCTGACACTTTTGATGGAACTGGCAGTTTCCTGGGTGTTGGTGGAGATTTCGGTAATTTCCGTAGCGAGACTGACAGTGCTGGCGGTGACTTGCTCAATGGAAGCGGCCATTTCGTTGACAAAGGAGACTAACTGCTCGGTAGCGCTGGCAACCGATTCAGCTTGGGCGGCAGTGTCCTGGAGAGAGGAGACCATTTGGTTGAGGGTTAGGGTGTTTTCGTCCAGGGAGCGAATTTGTTTGATTGCTCCGGTGGAGACTTCTTCAGCTATGCGCGAAATTTCATGGGCGGATTCGGTCATCTGGCTGGCAGATAACCGAATTTTGCTTTTTTCGGAGTTGTCCGATATTTTGTAGTTTTTACTTTTGTTTTTGCTGTTAGGTTTGGTCTCTTTCTTAGCCATGATTGTCTCTCAACTCGTTTAGGGATAGTTTCAGGGATTTCTGAATTAATAGGCTGATGGTCAATTTAAAATCAATTGACTTGTTTGATGCAATTAGGTTGGAGTTAATCGTTCTATGGTTTCTGAGCCATTCAACAATTCTTCGACATTGAGTAAGAGAATAACTCGCTCTCCTAAAGTGGCAATTCCTGATAAATAACGGCTGCTTAATCCGGGCATTCCTTCCGGGGGGGGTTGCATGGCGTCTATGGGTATTGATACGAACTCCCGGGCCGTATCAACTACAAAACCGACGGTGCGCTGATTGATGTGAATGACGATTAAGCGGGTGCGAAGATCGTAGGGAATTTTTTCTAGGCCAAATTTTACGCGCAAATTCAGGACGGGAATTACTTGTCCCCGAGAAAAGACAACCCCTTCGACAAAGGGCTGTGCTTTGGGAACGGGGGTAATTCGGTCAATCATTTCCATCTGCTGCACGACTTCGGAGGAAATTCCATAGCTGGTATTGGCCAGTTCAAAAATGATAAAGGTGGAGTTGGTTTTGTCATGGGTCATGGGTTGTTGGTCCTTGGTCTTTGGTCAGTGGTTGTTGGTCCTTGGTCTGATGTCCTTGGTCTTTGGTCAGTGGTTGTTGGTCCTTGGTCTGATGTCCTTGGTCTTTGGTCACTGGTCCTTGGTCTGATGTCCTTGGTCCTTGGTCCCTGGTCACTGGTCCTTGGTCCCTTGACATAAGACATAAGACATAAGACAAATGACAAATGACATCAGACAAACGACATAAGACAAACGACAAACCACATCAGACATAAGATATTCGGCTGTTATTTCGGGGTGGAGGTTCGCACTAAGGCCGGGGCATCGAGAATTAAGATGACCCGACCATCGCCGATTTCAGTGGCTCCAGAGATGCCGAGGACTTGAACGAAGGGGTCGTTGAGGGGGCGCACTACGATTTCTCGTTGTCCGATGATGCGATCGACGGCAATGCCAACGGTACTGGGTCCACTGCCGACAATCACGACCCGTAAGGAGGAGTGGGTTCTATCCGTGTCTTTGATGGAGAACTGCGCCAGATTGCGGGTTAAGACAGCAGGATTTCCCGAGGAGGGGGGGTTTGGAGTTGGACTCGGGGTTGAGGGGGGTCCGTTGGGGGACTGTTGCCGATTCCCGGAGTCAGAGGGGGTTAAGTCAAATAGGGATTCCAGGCGCAACAAGGGAATAATTTTCCCTCGGTAAGGAATCATTTCGGTCTGTTCAAAGACGGTGACGGCGTTGGTATCGAAGGCGATCGCCTCGCGCACTGAACTTTGAGGGATCGCGTAGGTTTCGCGACCGACGCTGATGAGAAAAGCATCGGCGATCGCCAAGGTTAGGGGGAGCTCAATGATAAATTTCGTTCCTTGACCGATCGCCGTCTCAAAGCTCAGAGTTCCCCCCAGTTCCTGAATGGTATTTTTGACGATCGCCATCCCCACTCCTCGACCACTCGCTAAATCCGCCACATCTCGGGTGGAAAACCCGGGGGTGCAAAGAACTTCTAAAATAGTCGTAGGCTCATAACTCTTCTGGCCGAGATTTCGACTCTCGCTGGAGTACAACCCTCGCGAATATGCCCTTTCCATCACCTTGGGTTGATCGATCCCAATCCCATCATCTTCGATTTCGATGACAACCATCTCCCCACAAGTTTTGGCTCTCAGGGCGATTTTTCCCTCAATAGGTTTACCAGCTTTTTGCCGGTCTTCGATAGGTTCTAATCCATGACTGACCGCATTTCTGACTAAATGCAGGAGCGGGTCCATCATCCGCTCGACTACAAATTTATCGATTTCGGTTTCCTGTCCGCTCAATTCCACCCGGACTTGTTTAGAAGTCTCCCGCACCAAATCTCGCACAACAAATTGCATCCGGGCAAAGATTTCCCCGATAGGCACTAACCGCACCCGCATGACTCCTTCCCGCAAATCCCGCAGTTGCCGTTCTAGGATTTGGTTGATTTCGATTAAAGGACGCAAATCGGTGAGGGGATTTTTCTCTTTCATGCGGGTCAGGTTATCGAACAGTCTTGCCCGGGTGATGACCAAATCCCCCATCATCCGCATGAGTTCATCGAGTTTGGGGAGTTCTACCCGCACAACGTTGGAACTCTGCGAAATTAAGGGTGCTGTGGGAGTCAGGGGGGAGACTGGATTCTGACTTTCTTCCGATTCAGGTTCCGGGTTGCCTTCGTCGGTTTTGGGCGGCAACGGTTCAGAAACCGGATCGGACCCGACTTCGGGTCCGGGGGGAGTGGGTGGGGGTGCTGCTGGCTTATGTTCTTCCACCGAAGGACTCAGATCTGCTGAATCCAGATAGGGACTCCAGGTCAGTCCATCGTTTTCCCACCCGGTAAAGGTGCTGACATCCATGCTGCTGACGATCAGAAAGTCAAATTCGATTTTTCCTTCTGGGGTCATCCGAGGTGCAGCATAAATTAAGGGACCCAGACTTTGGAGGCGATCGCGGATTTTATTGACATTGATGCCATGATTCGAGAGTTGTGGGGTGGGGACGAAAATAAAGTGCCATGGGATCGCCCCTGGGGCAACTACCGCCCGCTCCAATTGGGTGATTTCTTCGGCTTTGAGTTGCAGTTTTGGAGCAGTGGACTCGGGTACAACGGCAGGTTCGGGTTCAGGTTGGGGAATTACAGCCTTTAAGGCGGCGATGCTCTTTTTAATGTCCGGGGATGCGGTTTGGTTGCGATGGGACGCAATGGTTTCCTCTAGTCCTTTCGTTCCTCCCAGTAAGGCATCAAATCCTTGCGGACTCAGCATGACTTCTTGATCCCGCAGTACCCGCAAATAGCTTTCCATTTCATGGGCTAATTCTTCGGCTTCTTTGACTCCGACCATGCCGGATAATCCTTTGAGGGAATGAAAGCTCCGAAACAGTTCGTTTAAAACTGACCGCTCTATTGTCTGTTTTCCCACATAAGGTTCGATCGCCAATAATTCCCGTCGCACTACGGTCAGATGCTCTTCGCATTCGGCAAAGTAGTCGTCTAAGAAGTCTCTAAAAAAATTGGTTGGGTCTGGGTGAGTGGACACGAGGGTTTGTCTCTCTTTTCTATCGGGTTGCTCAAATGATGAATTAGAGTTTAGAGGGGAGAATTAAAAGGATTTGGGGAGAGGATTTAATGGGTTAGTAAATCATGCACTTGACTTGAAAGCGATCGCGGCTCAAAGGGTTTGGTTAAATAACAGGATGCTCCAGCTTGGATGGCTTCACTCCGACTGCCTTCATCCCCTTTAGTGGTTAAAATTACAATGGGTGTTGCATTGTAGCTGGGGTGTCCCAGGACGAATCTCAGCACTTCGAGCCCATGCATATCGGGCATATTTAAATCTAAAATCATCAGATCAAAGGGGGCAACTGCGAGTTGTTCTATCGCTTCTAGTCCATTCCCTGCTTCCTGAAATGTCACGTTGGTTAAGTCTCGCAGGGATGCGATGACCATTTTTCTCATCGTAGCGGAATCATCCACAACTAAAATCCGTTTCATCGTTTCTTTCTCCTTAACTGGATGCTGTGATTAAACCTAAATAGGGTGATTCTTATCCCTTGGTATGAACTGAAAATTTTGCTCGGGTACGATTTTGATTCGGGGTATTTTTGTCCTGAGTATGAATGCCCAAACGGTATTTTTTATGAGCCGCATGAAATTTATAGCCCACCATCGGTCCTCGGGCTTGCTAAAATTTATATAATATTCATGCAGAAACAAATGAGACTCTAGCCCATGACAGCACCCCGTTGACCTTGGACTAACCCTTTAACTATTTTCTCATGTTCTTTTCCAAATGGGGGAATTTCTTCAAAAAATGAAACAATATCTCCAGAGCTTTCTAAAATGCCAATTTTGTCAATCCCTATCCCTAGCCCTACTTGGTGAGTCGGCTATGACGGAGTAGAGTCGGTTGTGAAATCCGCTCGGGCATTCTTCGGAGCCTGTCCCTTCCCTGAAATCCCCTAGGGATGAGGGAGTTTTCGCTGTACTCGGTCCCTTGTTTGAGTGGGATTTAGCTGGGATTTTAAGTCTGGATGAGTCGTCCAATTCTCAGTTTAACCCATTTTTCAAACCGAGCCTTTCTTATTTTTTTGTTAAAAATCTCCGCAATTTCACGGTTTATAGAGGATTACAAAATATTTTACTCAAATAGAATGATTTAATTTTATCAGCAATTGATTAGGGTGTTTATGAACTTAATAAAAATTTAATTATCTGGGAAACCCTCTGAGTTGGGCAACATTTTTGCGGTGAAACAGGAGGACTCGATGTTGGCGATCGCAAGGCGGGTGCAAGGACGGGTTTCCTCTTTCTATAAACCGGGGAAATCACCGCAGCTATGGGGGAGATGACTCGGGCTGATTCGGGGATTTATTCGGAAAAACCCCCAGGCGATCGCCGACGGCTCGTCCGAAGGTACCATATAGGAACGATAAATCGGGTTTCTGGAGAAAATCTGGAGCCATGAGCACCGCATCTAGGCCAAACCCCCAATTTCTGGCCCCTTGTCTCCCATCCTCTACCGATGCTCTAGGAGCGAAAAATTACTCTTGCCATCGGGGGGCGACTGCTTTCATACTCAGAGAATAGGTCAATCCGTAACACTCAAGGGACCCTTCTTCGCTATGCCAACTCCTGTAACCCACCCGTACAAATGGGGTGAACCGGCGATCGCCAATGCCGATATCCAATTACTGGTCCTCGATATTGATGGCACTATTGCCGGAGTCTCGAATCAAATCACCCAATCGGTGAAAGACGCAATCACTACTGTACAAAAAAAAGGCATCCCGGTGGCGATCGCCACCGGACGGATGTATCGATCCGCCCTCCGGTTCCACCAGGAAATTCTCTCCCCCTTACCCTTAATCGCCTACCAAGGGGCATTAATCAAAGACCCCGCCACTGCCACCCTTCATTCCCACACCCCAGTTGCATCGGAAATCGCCCTGGAATTATTAGACTACTTTGATGACTCCACCGTGCGATCGCAGCTTTCAGTTCACTGCTATATCGACGATTGTCTCTACGTTCGGGAAAATACCCCAGACAGCCAAGCTTATGGCGATCGCACCGGAGTGACACCCATTCCATCAGGCGACTTGCGGCCCCTAGTCGCCGCATCCGCTCCCACGAAACTCCTCGCCCTCAGCCAAAACACGGCTTTAATCGACGAGTTGCTGCAAGCCTTTAGCTTACGCTATCCCCCCACCGAACTTTACCTCACCAAATCTCATACCACCTTCCTAGAAGCGGGAAATCCAGCGGTGAATAAAGGCGCTGCGGTTCGTTATCTAGCTGAAGATATCCTCGGACTCTCCCCTGGGAACGTCATGTGTATTGGGGACAATTTTAATGATGTGGAAATGCTGGAGTATGCCGGGATCGGGGTGGCGATGGGTAATGCCCCCGAGGGCGTCAAAGCGGTTGCCAATTGGGTGAGTCAGTCTGTAGAAGAAGAAGGGGTTGCTCGGGCGATCGAGCGGTTTTTGCTCTAACTCAGATGGGGAGGATGGGGGAGATGGGGGAGATGGGGGAGATGGGGGAGATGGGGGA